>CALLZQ010000382.1 GCA_937858255.1 uncultured Tabrizicola sp. | reverse complement strand
TTTCGGCCCCTGTCCCCTTCTGATCGAATGCGCTTTCCCCCGGACCAAAGAATAGGTTAAGCAGTGGCCATGACTTGGACGGTTCCGAACATCCTGACGGTCCTGAGGTTGATCGCGGCGCCCGGCGTCGCGCTGATGTTCCTTTATTTTCATCGCCCCTGGGCCGACTGGTTCGCGCTGACGCTGTTCATCACCGCCGCCATCACCGACTGGTTCGATGGCTACCTTGCCCGGCTCTGGCATCAGGAATCGAAATTCGGCGCGATGATGGACCCGATTGCCGACAAGGCGATGGTGGTGATCGCGCTGGTGATCATCACCGGCTATTCCGGCATGAACCCGTGGTTGATCCTGCCGGTGACGGTGATCCTGTTCCGCGAGGTTTTCGTCTCGGGCCTGCGCGAATTCCTCGGCGCCAAGGCAGGGCTGCTTAAGGTCACCAAGCTGGCCAAGTGGAAGACGACGGCGCAAATGATCGCGATTGCCGTCCTGTTCCTCGGCACCGGGCTGGAGCATCTGGAAGGGATCGCCCGGCGCGGCCTCTCGGTCGAGCAATATGCCGATCTGGTCAGTCAGGGTCTGGCCGATCCGATCAAATCCTGCGGCACGCGCGGCTGTTCCTCGATTGCCACCATGGTCGGCCTTGCGCTGATCTGGGTGGCGGGCATCCTGACGGCCTTGACGGGCTGGGATTACTTCCACAAATCCCTGCCCTTCCTGAGGGATGAGCAGAAATGATCGAGATCCTCTATTTCGCCTGGGTGCGCGAACGTATCGGCCTGCCGCGCGAAAAGGTTGAAACCTCGGCCGCCACGGTGGCCGATCTGGTTGCCGAACTGCGCGCGCGGGAAGAGCGCTACGATTTGGCCTTTGCCGACCTTGCCTCGTTGCGGGTGGCGCTGGATCAGGAACTGTCGTCATTTGATGCCCCCTTGGCCGGGGTGCGCGAGGTCGCGTTTTTCCCACCGATGACCGGGGGCTGAGATGCGCCTGTCTGTCCAGACCGACGCCTTTGATCTGGGGGCCGAGGCCAATGCCTTTGCCGCCGCCCAGAAAACCGCCGGGGCCGTCGTCACCTTTACCGGCATTGTGCGCGACAATGGCGGTACGCTGGCCGCGATGGAGATCGAGCATTATCCGGGCATGACCGAACGCGCGATCCGCGCGATCATGGACGAGGCGCAGGCCCGCTGGTCGCTGGACGATGCGCTGGTCATTCACCGCCACGGGCGGCTGGTGGCGCAGGAACCGATCATGATGGTCGCCACCGCCGCGCGGCACCGGGCCGATGCCTTTGCCGCGGCCGAGTTCCTGATGGATTACCTCAAATCCCGCGCGCCCTTCTGGAAGAAGGAATTTGCCGCCGATGGCGCCGCATGGGTCGCGGCCCGGGATGAGGATGAGGCGGCGCTGAACCGCTGGTAAGCCCGCTTTCGGGGCGGCGCTGTCCGTGCTAGGGCTGGGCCATGGAACAGTTGCCCTCGAAAGACGCGATCCTGAAATGGATCCACGACAACCCCGGTCTGGTTGCCAAGCGCGACATCGCCAAGGCCTTTGGCATCAAGGGCGCGGGGCGGATCGAGCTGAAACGCCTCCTCAAAGAGATGGAGGCCGAGGGCACGCTGGCCAAGAAACGCCGCAGCTATCGCGATGCGGAAAGCCTGCCGCCGGTGTCGATCCTGACCATGCTGGCGCCCGACGATCAGGGCGACATGTTTGCCCGCGCGATGGAATGGAAGGGTGAGGGGGCCGAGCCGCGCATCCTCTTTATCCCGCGCAAGGGCGATCCGGCGATGGCAGAGGGCGACCGCATCCTTGCGCGTCTGACCGAGGTTGATACTGGCGCATGGCAATATGAGGCGCGGTTGATCCGGCGGATCGGATCAAACCCGCTAAAGGTACTGGGGGTATTCCGCGCCAATGCCGAGGGGGGGCGGATCCTGCCCATCGACAAGGGCGCCGACAAGGAATGGCGCGTTGCCAAGGACAACACGCTCGACGCCCGGGATGGAGAGTTGGTTGAGGGTGAGGCCATCGGCCGGCGCAACATGGGCCTGCCGCAGGCGCGCATCACCGCCCGTCTGGGTGATCCGACCGGGCCTCGTGCCGTGTCGCTGATCGCGATCCATCAGCACGGCATCCCCGACCGCTTTCCCGATGCGGTGATTGCCGAGGCGGACAGCATGAAACCCGCTGGCATCAAGGGGCGTGAGGATCTGCGCGACCTGCCCTTGGTCACCATCGACCCGGTTGATGCCCGCGACCGCGATGATGCGGTCTATGTCGAACCTGACAGTGAGCCCGGAAATCCCGGCGGATTTGTCATCTGGGTCGCCATCGCCGATGTGGCGCATTACGTCCGCCCCGGCTCTGCGCTGGACCGTGAGGCGCGCAAGCGTGGCAATTCCACCTATTTTCCCGACCGTGTGGTGCCGATGCTGCCCGATGTGCTGTCGGGTGATCTGTGTTCGCTGCACGAGCATGTGGACCGCGCCTGCCTTGCCGTGCGGATGCGGATCGACGCGCAGGGCCACAAACTCAGCCACCGTTTCCTGCGCGGGCTGATGCGCTCTGCCGCCTCGCTGAATTACGAACAGGTGCAAAGCGCCATGGATGGTCGCGCCGACGATGTGACCGGCCCCTTGCTCGACCCGATCCTGAAGCCGCTTTACGCGGCCTATGCCGCGCTAAAACACGCCCGTGCGATCCGTCAACCGCTGGAACTCGACCTGCCAGAGCGGCGGATCGAATTGTCGGAAGAGGGCAAAGTGCTGTCCGTCGCCTTCAAGGAGCGCTTTGACGCGCACCGGCTGATCGAGGAATTCATGGTGCTGGCCAATGTCGCCGCCGCCGAGGAACTGATCGCCAAGAAAACCCCGCTATTGTTCCGGGTCCACGAAGAGCCGTCGATGGACAAGATCGACGCACTGCGCGAGGTGGCGGAATCCTCGGGCTTTACGCTGGCCAAGGGGCAGGTGCTGAAAACCGCGCATCTCAACCGCTTGCTGGAACAGGCGCAGGGGACGGAGTTTGACGAGCTTTTGAACATCAGCGCCCTGCGCTCGATGACGCAGGCGTATTACCACCCCGAGAATTTCGGCCACTTTGGCCTCGCGCTGCGGAATTATGCGCATTTCACCTCACCTATCCGCCGCTATTCCGACCTGATCGTG
Organism: uncultured Tabrizicola sp.; assembly: GCA_937858255.1. Lineage (GTDB taxonomy): Bacteria > Pseudomonadota > Alphaproteobacteria > Rhodobacterales > Rhodobacteraceae > Pseudotabrizicola. The sequence goes on along the minus strand of CALLZQ010000382.1, from coordinate 6,249 downwards.
CATCGCGCCCTGATTGCGGCGCATGGCTGGGGCAAGGATGGGCTGACGGCTGCCGAGATCGAAACGCTTGAGGAAACCGCCAAGCAGATCTCAGATACCGAGCGCCGCAGCATGGCGGCCGAGCGGGACACCACCGACCGCTATCTTGCCGCCTATCTGGCCGACCGGGTGGGCAGTGAATTCGCGGGCCGGATTTCCGGGGTGCAGCGCTTTGGCGTGTTTGTAAAGCTGGATGAAACCGGGGCCGATGGCCTGATCCCGATCCGCGAACTGGGGCGCGAGTTTTTCCATTACGATGCCGAGACCCAGACCTTGATGGGCGCCGATACCGGCATGACCGTGGGCATCGGCCAGCGGGTCACCGTGCGTCTGGCCGAGGCGATTCCGGTGACGGGAGGGCTGATGCTGGAACTCTTGTCCATCGAGGGTGCCGCGCTGCCGCAGGGATCGTGGCGCCGGGGCCGCTATCAGCCGCGCAAGCCCGGACAAAGGGCCGCCCGCGATGCCAAGGTCAAGCGCAAGGTTCTGCGCAAGCGCAAATAGCGCGCCCAGAGGTGATTGCCTTTGCGCCCCGGCCAGATAGGCTGGGGGAAAAGAGGCAAGTCAGGCAGATGTGGCGGATTACGGCAATTCTGGCATTGATGCTGCCCCCGGCGCTTGCCGGGGCGCAGTCGCTGAACACATCCGAGACGGAAACCGAGGTGGTGCGGGACATGGGCAAAGAGATTGGCTCTCAGGCCGGGTTTGAGGCTTGGCTGACCGAATTCCGCCCTCGCGCCCTGGCGGCCGGGCTTGACGCGGCAACGCTGGACGCGGCCCTGACCGGGCTGAGGTTCGATGAAAAGGTCGTGACCCGCGACCGTAACCAGAATGAGTTTACCAAGACGATCTGGGACTATCTGGATACCGCGGTTTCTGCCGACAGGGTTGCCCTGGGCAAGAAGGCGATGAAAAAGCATGCCGCGCTGCTCGACCGGATCGAGACCGAATATGGCGTGGACAAGCAGGTGTTTACCGCGATCTGGGGGCTGGAATCTGCCTATGGCAGCTATCGCGGCGATATCTCGACCATCGGCGCCTTGGCGACCCTCGCCTTTGACGGGCGGCGGGCGGCGTTTTTTGAGGGGCAACTGATCGCGGCGCTGAAAATCCTCCAGAATGGCGACGTCTCGCCTGCGCAGATGCGCGGCAGTTGGGCCGGGGCGATGGGGCACACCCAGTTCATGCCGAGCAGTTGGTGGGAGTTTGCAGTCGATTTCGACGGTGACGGACGCAAGGATATCTGGGGCGATGACCCGGCGGATGGCTTGGCCTCGGCGGCGAATTATCTGCGCCACTGGGGCTGGACCAAAGGCGCGCTCTGGGGGCTGGAGGTGCGCCTGCCCGAAGGCTTTGACTATGACCAGACGACCGAACGGGTGAAAAAGCCGGTGGCGGAATGGGCGGCCTTGGGCGTGGTGCCGATGGCGGGCGGGGCGTTGCCGGATCATGGCCTCGCCTCGGTCCTGCTGCCCGGCGGGCATCGTGGTGCGGCCTTTCTGATCTTCTCGAATTTTCAGGTGATCGAGCGTTATAATACCGCCGATGCCTATGTGGTTGCGGTCGGCCAACTGGCCAGCGAATTGATCGGGGGGCCGCCGATCAAGGCAGGCTGGCCGCGTGAGTTGCGGGCGCTCACACTGGAAGAGCGGCTGGCGTTGCAGCGCCGTCTGACGGCGGCGGGTTTCGACACCAAGGGTGTCGATGGCCGGATCGGCCCCAATACGATCGCGGCGGTCAAGGCCTGGCAAAAGGCCAATGGCCGGGTGCCCGATGGCTATGCAAGTCTTGATGTGCTGACCGCCCTTCCATAGCGGGGGGGCCGCCTCGGGGGGCATCGAGCCACCGCTCGGCGGCGCTGCCGCGACGGGAACTCAGCCGGCGTAAAGGCTGGCCCAGGTCGGTTGCAGGTCACCGGGCTGCGCTGTGGCGCTGAACACCGCACGGGCAACGGCCCGGGCAAGACAGGTTGCGGCGGCGTGGCCCAGTTGGAATGTCTCCAGCAACGGGTCAGTCAGCGGGCGCTCTGCGGTGGCTGCCGCAAAGATCAGGTCGCCATCAAGGGGCGTATGGCTGGGCAGCAAGGCCCGCGCCATCCCGTCATGCGCCGCCGTGGCAAGGCGCTGCGCCTGCGCTTGGGTAAGTGCCGCATTGGTGGCGACAATGGCGATGGTCGTGGCCTCGCCCATCCGTTTTCGGGGAAAGGGGGCATCGGCGCTGGGAAAGGCCGGAGCGGGGCCGAGGCCGCCGAACTCGCGGCCTTCTTCCCAGGGCGCGGCCCAGAAATAGGGACTATCGCCGACGGTAGCAGAGCCGAGGGCATTCACGGCGACCAGCGCTCCAACGATCAGCCCGGAAGGCAGCAGGGCTGAGGCAGAGCCGAGGCCGCCTTTCAGGCTTTGCGTCGCGGCCCCATATCCGGCGCCGGCGGTTCCCAGGTCAAAACCGGTCGCGGCATTGGACAGGGCCTTGGCGCCCAGATCGTAATAGGGGTTTTTCTGCCAGTCCTTGTCGCCGCCGTTCAGCAGGTCGAACAGGATCGCGCCGGGGACGATGGGGACGCGCTGGCTGCCGACCTGGAAACCCCGGCCTTGGGAGCGCAGGCTGTCGGCGACGCCGGAGCAGGCGTCGAGGCCGAAGGCCGACCCGCCAGAGAGGGTGAGGGCGTCGACCTCTTGCACCAGCTTGTCCGGGGCGAGGAGGTCGGTTTCCCGGGTGCCCGGCGCGCCGCCCATGATGTGTACGGCGGCGGTAAAGGGGCGGTCGGCGGTCAGGACCGTCACCCCGGACTTCAGGGCCGGGTCATGGGCATTCCCCACCCGCAGGCCGGGGATATCGGTGATCAGATTAAGGGGTCCGGGGCGCATGGGATAAGGGGAGCCGATGGGCGTGAAATTCGCAAGTGTTTTCGGGCAGGCAAGGGTGCCAAGCTGCGGGGCAAAAGCGGCTGAGAAAAATCAGGGTTACGGGGCGTGGCTTTGTCGGCTGTCAGGATTTGAAGAAAGGCTGGAAAGCCACGCGGAACGCAGACCTGTCGATCCATCGTGCCCGGGATCTGCGCGGCGGGATAAACCCGCTGCCCTTTGATACATGCACCAGATCCGCCTAGAGGATGACAACGCCGTTGGATTGCATCAGCGTTTCGGCCTTTTCCGTTGCGCTGGCGGCAAGGGTGCCAGCCTTTACCACCTCAACCTCATATCCCCGGTTACGGGCAGCCAAGGCGGTCTTTTGCACACAATAGTTAAAGTCCAGGCCAACAATTCTGAGTGTGCCAACGTCTAGGTTTTTCATCAGCTTATCGAGTTCGCCGGTTTCAAACGCATCCTGAACGCGCTTGACGATGACGTGGTCAGGCAGAGACGCGAAGGGCGGCGCAAGCTCGGTTCCGGCGCTGCCCTCGATGGCCTGCCCCTTCATGGCGAGGCGGGCGAGGGCCTTGGTTGAAGGGATCGACCATTCCTGACGGAGGGCAATGATGGGATTGCCCTGAACCCGGGCGGCCTCTGCCTCTGTCAGAATGGCGGCCTCGGCGGTTGTTTTGGCCGCCTCGGCATAGGGGCCGCTCTGCCAGAACACGGATTGCAAATCGACCAGCACGAGGGCGGTGTTCTTGCGGTCTCCGATCTTTTCCCCGCGGCTGATCGCGCCAATGCGCCATGCGCCATGGCCAAGCCAAACCAGCAGGAGGAGGCACGCGGTCGCAAACAAATAAGCCAAGGTCACTGTCTTTCTCCGGCGGTTTTCTTAAGAAGGCTTGTCACGGCCAGCACGACCCCCAGCGCCTTGGAGACATCCTCGGCGGGCAGGGCGGCACCGATCTCATCCAACAGCATCAGATCCCGGGAAAGGGTCTCTTGGAACAGGTCGCGGCCTCTGTCCGTCAGCGCCAGGAGGGGTGAGCGTTTGTGGCGGGGATTTTCCCGCTGTTCGACAAAGCCCGAGGCGAGAACCTCGTTGCACATGACCTGCACATATTGCCGGTTGATTTCGAGCCTGCCCGCGATGTCTGGCACCGTCTGCGCGCCGTGGCGGTGGAGGATTTCCAGAACGGCGCGCATCCGCACGGTCAGGCCGGTTCCGTCAAGTCCGGCCTCGACGCAGGCCTCTGCGGCTTGCATCAGGGGGCGGGACATCCAGATCAGGTGGTGGAGATCATCAGCTTTCATGATGACAATATACATGTCAATTTGACATGTGCAATGTCATTTTGCGCATAGGGCGACGGGCCGATATCCCTATACCCCCCTTGCCAGAATCCGCAGCCTGAGGCATGTTCCCGCGCGAGCCGTGGCGATGGCGTCGCCGCAGGGAGGGACCTCTCCCGACGCTTGCGGAGAGAGACCGCTTCCGTCCTGTACGCCGGGACCTTTCGGGGTCCGCAAACGCGTGGACCCCGCGTATAAGGGTCTGACCCAATGACCCTGAACCGCCCCGAGATGTATCGCTATCACAATGGCGGGCGCAAAGATGCGCTGCCGTTTGAGGATGCGGAATATCATGCGCGCCTTGCGGGTCTGCGCGACATCATGGAGATGCATGATCTGGACGCTGTTGTCCTGACCTCGATGCATAACATCGCCTATTATTCGGGATTCCTGTACTGCTCGTTCGGGCGGCCCTATGGGTGCGTCGTGACGCGCGACAAATGCGTGACGATCAGCGCAGGCATTGATGCAGGCCAGCCGTGGCGGCGGTCGATCGAGGACAACATCACCTATACCGACTGGAAGCGCGACAACTTCTGGCGGGCGGTGGTGAGTGTCACGGGCGAGGGCAAGAACATTGGCTGTGAGGCCGACCATCTGACGATGGAGCGGGCGGAAAAGCTGAATGCTTTCCTCAAGCCGAAGCGGGGCATGGATATTGCCCCCGCGACGATGCAGCAGCGGATGACGAAGTCGGCGGCTGAGATCGTGATGATCAAACACGGGGCCAATGTGGCCGATGTGGGCGGCTATGCGATCCGTGACGCGATCCGTGAGGGCGCGACAGAGCTGGAGATTTCCATCGCGGGCCGTGATGCGATGGAGCGCGAGATTGCCAAGCGCTTCCCCGATGCCGAATATCGCGACACCTGGGTGTGGTTCCAGTCGGGGCTGAACACCGATGGCGCGCATAACCCTGTGACGAACCGCAAGTTGCAGCGCGGCGATATCCTTTCGCTCAACTGCTTCCCGATGATCTCGGGCTATTACACGGCGCTGGAGCGGACCCTCTTTGTGGGTGAGGTGGACGACGCCAGCCTGCGGATCTGGGAACATAACGTGGCGGCCCATGAATACGGCATGAGCCTCTTGAAGCCCGGTGTGTCCTGCGCCGAGGTGACCCACAAGATCAACGAGTTCTTCGCCGAGCGGCAGATGCTGCAATACCGGACCTTTGGCTATGGCCACAGCTTTGGCATCCTGTCCCACTACTACGGCCGCGAGGCGGGCCTGGAATTGCGCGAGGATATCGACACGGTGCTGGAGCCGGGGATGGTGATCAGCATGGAGCCGATGCTGACCATTGCCGACGGTGAACCCGGGGCAGGGGGGTATCGTGAGCATGATATCCTCGTCATCACCGAGGATGGTAACGAGAACATCACCAAATACCCCTATGGTCCGGGGTTCAACGTCGTCGGCTGACAACGGCCACAACAATGCAAAAGGCCGCCCCTCTGGGCGGCCTTTTCATGTCTGGCGGTGCCTTGGCATCAGGCCTCGGGGATCAGGATCTCGCGCTTGCCCACATGGTTGGCGGCGGTGACGACGCCCTGTTCTTCCATCTGCTCGACCAGACGCGCGGCCTTGTTATAGCCGATGCCCAGTTTGCGCTGGATGTAGCTGGTCGAGCATTTGCGGTCCTTGGCCACGATGGCCACGGCCTGATCGTAGAGCGCGTCTTCGCCATCGGTATTGCCGCCAAGGCCCAGCACCATGTCGATATCCGAGGCTGCCTCGTCATCCGGCCCCTCGACCACGCCCGACATATATTCCGGCGGGCCAAAGCTCTTCAGATGGTTGACGATTTCCTCAACCTCTTCGTCCGAGACGAAGGGGCCGTGGATACGGGTGATCTTGGCGCCGTTGCCCATGTAGAGCATATCGCCCATACCCAGCAGTTGCTCGGCCCCCTGTTCGCCAAGGATGGTGCGGCTGTCGATCTTGGAGGTCACCTGGAACGAGATCCGGGTGGGGAAGTTCGCCTTGATCGTGCCGGTGA
>CALLZQ010000381.1 GCA_937858255.1 uncultured Tabrizicola sp. | reverse complement strand
ACGAGATCTGATCGTGACTGGAGTTCAGACGTGTGCTCTTCCGATCTCCGGGCGCGGCGACCGGGAAGATCGTGTTTTCCTCGGCAGCCGCGCAGGCCAGTGCGGCACGGGGGGAACCTTGCATCCTTGTCCGCCGCGAAACCGCGCCCGAGGATATTCGCGGCATGCATTCCGCCGCCGCCGTCCTGACCGAGCGGGGTGGCATGACCAGCCATGCGGCAGTGATCGCGCGCGGGCTTGGTCTGCCTTGCGTGGTGGGCGCCAATCTGCGGCTGGACCAACGCGACAAGCGCATCCATGTCGAGGGGCGCAGCTTTGGCGAGGGTGAGCTGATTACGGTCGATGGCACCACCGGGCAGGTGCTGGCGGGCGCCGCCGAGATGCTGGCACCGGCGCTGGATGATCACTTTCAGACACTTCTCGGCTGGGCCGACCAGTTCCGTGATATTGGCATTCGCGCCAATGCCGACACGCCGGCCGATGCCGCGACCGCCCGCCGCTTTGCCGCGCAGGGCATCGGGCTGTGCCGGACCGAGCATATGTTCTTTGAGGAAGATCGCCTCGTTGCCATGCGCGAGATGATCTTTGCCGATGCCTCCAAGGATCGGGCGGCAGCCTTGGCGCGGCTGTTGCCGATGCAGCGGGCCGACTTTGTGCAACTCTTTGAGATCATGGCCGGCCTGCCGGTCTGTATCCGCCTGTTCGACCCGCCGCTGCATGAGTTTCTGCCGCATGATCGCGAGGGGATGCGCGAATTGGCCGAGGCGCTGGACAAGCCACTGTCAGACGTGACGCGGCGCGTCGAGGCGCTGGCCGAGTTCAACCCGATGCTGGGTATGCGTGGTGTGCGTCTGGGCGTGGTCCTGCCCGAGATCTACGACATGCAGGCGCAGGCGATCTTTGAGGCGACGGTCGAGGTCGCCCGACGCGGCGCCGCCGTGGTGCCCGAGGTGATGATCCCCCTCGTTTCCGCCAAGCGTGAGGTTGAGCTGGTCAAGGCCCGCGTGGATGCCGTTGCCGCCGCTGTCCGCATCAAAGCCGGGCGGGATTTTGATTACAAGCTGGGTGTGATGGTGGAAACCCCACGGGCGGCGCTGCGGGCGGACGAGATTGCCCAGCACGCGGCCTTTCTGTCCTTTGGCACCAACGACCTGACCCAGATGACCTATGGCCTGTCGCGCGACGATGCCGGGCGGTTCATGAATACCTATGTCCAGCAGGGTGTTTTCCCCGAGGATCCGTTTCACATTCTTGATGTCGAGGGGGTGGGGGAACTCTTGCTGATCGGCGCCAATCGCGGGCGCACCACGCGCGAGGATCTGACTCTGTCGATCTGCGGCGAGCATGGCGGCAACCCCGAATCGATTGCCTTCTGCCGGCGCGCGGGCTTCGATTATGTCTCTTGCTCGCCCTATCGGGTGCCCCTGGCGCGACTCGCTGCGGCGCATCTGGCCCTGAACGAGCGTAGTGCCTAGGTCAGACGAATCGCCCATATGCTGTGGATCGGCCTCTATTCGGACGTAGAGTCACGGCGTTGTGAGCGGTAATCCGCCGATTTTACCCCCCGCTCGTCCTCAATTCCGGCGGTTTTGTCGACAGGACAGGCAGATTACCCTATCGCCACGGCTTGTCGCGGGGATGGGTCTCTCGCCTTCCCTGCGTTCAGGCAACAAGACGGAACACAAGACAATGCGCTTGCTACAAGTCTGGGCCCTGGCCGCGATGCTGGCCACTGCCCAAGGTGGAGCGGCCTTCGCCGATGTGACGGTGAGCCAGTCCAACAGCCCGGCCTTCGATGTGGCCGAGCATGTCGCCTCGCTGATGGGGGCGGAACAAAAGGCTCTGGGGGCGGTGTCGCGCCAGAAGATGCAGGCCCTCGCCGAGGGGCCGAAGACAAAAACCAAGACCAAGGGCGGCTCGCCTGCGGTGATCCGCTATGACGATGATTTTCTTGCCGCGATGCCCGCGCCCAAGGGCGATGCGCAGTGGCAATGTCTGAAGACGGCGCTGTATTTCGAGGCGCGGGGCGAGACGCTGAAGGGCCAGTTCGCGGTGGCCGAGGTCATTCTGAACCGCGTTGACAGCCCGCGCTATCCCAAGACGGTCTGTGGCGTGGTGCAGCAGGGCAGCAGCAAGGGCTGCCAGTTTTCCTACGCCTGCGATGGCATCAAGGATGTCATGCGCGAAAAGGCTGCGGCGGATCGGGCCGGCCGGATCGCACGGATCATGCTGGACGGGGCGCCGCGTGGGCTGACCGAGGGGGCGACCCATTTCCACACCCGCGCCGTGCGGCCGGGCTGGGCGCATCGCTTTCCGCGCACCGCGCAGATCGGCGCGCATCTCTTTTACCGTCAACCCTGAGGCGTCGCGCCCCTTGCGAGGGGCGTCGCCTTTTGGCATGTGAACCTCGGGGGCAGGGCCTAACCTGCCCCCGATTTCATTCGGGCCAGCATCCGGTCCACGGAGCGCCAGATGACCAGCGACATCCGCCAAGCCTTTGCCCATCCCGAAGAGCGCTCGCTCGCCTCGGCCGGGACAGATCCGCGCGACAGGATCTCGCTGCGCGACCATGTGGTCGAGGTGGATATCGGCGCGTTTCAAAAGGAACGCGGGCATAAACAGCGGGTGATGTTCAACGTCGTGGTCGAGGTGCAGCCGGTGACCGGCCCCTTGAACGACGATGTGGACCGCATCCTGTCATATGACCGGATCACCGAGGCGATTGCCACGGAATTGGCGGCAGAGCGGCTGAACCTGCTGGAAACGCTGGCCGAGCGGGTGGCCGAGCGCATTCTGGC
>CALLZQ010000380.1 GCA_937858255.1 uncultured Tabrizicola sp. | reverse complement strand
GAGATGCTCTCCCTGGGCGTGCAGTCCAGTCCCATCGACGATGATGCCATAGGCAGGCGGGCCGCCGGTGCCGGCCTGTTCCCGCAGGGAAAACACCGTCAGATGCCGGACCGCCGCATCCTCGGCCCATGCCGCGCCATCGCAAAGCCGGAAGGGAACCGACATCCCCTCGGGCGTCGAACGGCACAAGGCTGCCTGCACCCGGTCATGATCGTCGGGATGCACCCGCGCCAGCAAAGCCTCTGGCGCATCAAAGGCAGGAACGCCCAGAATCCCCTGACTCAGCCGGTCGAACTTCAATGTCTTCTGCCGCGTTTCATAGACGAAATGGCCGTAGCGCGCCAGTTCCTGCGCCCGTTCCATCCGGCCCAGGGTCTGCATCTGCGAACGCTCGATCCGCTCGGCGCGCATGCGCGTGGCCGCGACCATCACCAGAATGACAAACAGAATATCGGCCAGAAGCTGTTCATTGCCCACGGGCCGGCCTGCCCCATCCACCAGTTCCAGATAAATCCCGGTCACGGGCACATAGAGGCAGATCCCCGTCAGAACGCCCGCCACCGCAATGCGGATGGGCCGCAGGAAAATCAGGGCAAGCCCCAGAATTGCCGGATCAGCCGTATCGGTCACATAATAGCCCGCGCGGGCCAATAGCGCCGCCGCCAGAAAGATCGCGCCATGCAACATGACTTCGCGCAGTTCCCGCACCTCGGGCATGGCGCGCAGCAACAGACAGGCCGCTGTGGTGATCATTCCCAGACGCAAGACACGATGCCCCAGAACCATGATCATCGCATGCAGATCTTCGGGCTTCATCACCGCATGCAGTTCCAGCCACAGGCTGATAACCCCCAACGGCAAACCCACCGCCACCACGAGCAGGCCACAGATCAGCGCCGTACGTTCGGGGGAATTGCGGCTGCCCCCTGGTCCGTCGCGGAAATGCACGCTGCGCGCCAGACTGCCCGCGAACAGCCCGATGGTGCCCGAGGCCGCCAGTGCCTTGACCATGCCCAGCGCCGTCCATCCCGTCGACCCGGAAAAGCCCACAACGATCAGTTCAACCAGCAGGAAACCCAGGAAATAGGGGATAAGCGCCAGCATCCCCATGTTCAGCGGCAGCACCGCGATACCGGTGGCCAATACCGGGATCGAGAGATGGGCGTAGATCATGATATTGATGGTTTGGCTGTCTGATGCGGGCGATCCCAGCGCCATGCTGATGACAAAGACCAAAGAGACAAAGACAAACACCACCATCCGGCGGTTGACACTGCGCCCGCCGCGCGCCGCGAGCGATGACAGGTCGCGTGTCACCCGATGAACCTCGGACGCGGTGGCCAACTTTTCGTCGGCCTCATCCTCGGCATTCTCAACTCTGATCTGACCCAATCGCTGGCCCCCCTGGCCATCCGACGCGGACATTCTGCCCGGTCTGCTGACTTTCGCGCTTCTTCCCCAATCTAGCGGGTAGTCTGCGCTAGGCGAATGGCGCGGATGGAGGTTGTATCTTTCCTATGGGTGGCCATTCCCATCCTTTTGGATGGGTTTACCTGCCCGCAAGATCAAGGCGCGAGGAAAACTGGGCTTTTCGCCCCGTCAGAGCCCCGCCGCAAGGCGTGCGCCCTGGTCAATCGCGCGTTTCGCATCCAGTTCGGCGGCGACATCCGCACCGCCGATGACATGACCCCGCCGGCCCGCGGCCAACAGCGCATCGGCCAGTTCGCGGCGCGGCAACTGACCGGCACAAAGTACGACATCATCCACCGGCAAAAGCTCTTCGCCACCGTCGCGCTGAACGACCAGCCCCTCGGGCCCGATGGCCTTGTAGCTGACACCGCCAATCATCCGCACGGCTTTCATCTGCAACGCGGCCCGGTGGATCCAGCCTGTCGTCTTGCCCAAGCCTCGGCCCGGCTTTTCAGCCTTGCGCTGCAACAACCAGATTTCCCGCGCCGGCGCCTCGGGGCGCGGACCTTCGGGCGCCAGACCGCCCGCCACCTCTGCCGGATCGCCAACGCCCCATTCGCGGCGCCACAGCGGCAGATCCTCGGTCGGCGAGACCCCTTGATGCGCCAGATACTCGGCCACATCAAAGCCGATGCCGCCTGCGCCGATAATCGCCACCCGAGACCCGACCGGCGCACCGCGCAGCACTTCGACATAACCTTTGGCGCGGTCTTGCCCCTCGATCCCCGGATCGCGGGGCGTCACGCCGGTGGCCACGATCACCTCGTCAAAGCCCTCCAGATCGCCGGCCTGCACCATGTGGTTCAGCCGCAGCGTCACCGCGCTCTTGTCCAGCATGGTCGAGAACCAGTCGATCAGCCCCCGGAATTCCTCCTTGCCCGGCACCGAAGCCGCCAGATGCAATTGCCCGCCAACCCGGTCTGCCCCCTCGAACAGGGTCACCTGATGCCCCCGCCCCGCCGCCACCAGCGCCGCCGTCATGCCGGCAGGGCCGGCGCCGACCACCGCCACGCGCTTGATGTCCGCCGCTGGCGGATAGGTCAGTTCGGTTTCATGACAGGCGCGCGGATTGACCAGACAACTGGTCAGCTTGCCGCTGAACGTGTGGTCAAGGCAGGCCTGATTGCAGGCGATACAGGGCGCGATCTCATCAGCCCGGCCCGCCGCAGCCTTGGCGACAAATTCGGGATCGGCAAGAAAGGGCCGCGCCATGCTGACCATATCGGCCGCCCCATCCGCCAGCAGCCCCTCGGCAACCGCGGGCGTATTGATCCGGTTCGAGGTGATCACCGGGATAGAAACCTCGGGGCGCAACCGCGCGGTCAGCCAGGCAAAGGCGGCCCGGGGAACCGAGGTGGCAATGGTCGGGATCCGCGCCTCATGCCAGCCGATGCCGGTGTTCAAGAGGCTTGCCCCCGCCGCCTCGATCGCCTTGGCGAGGCGCACCACCTCATCCCAGGTCGAACCATCGGGCACCAGGTCGATCAGGCTGATCCGGTAGATGATGATGAAATCGCGGCCCACCGCCGCCCGCACACGGCGCACCACCTCGACCGGCAGGCGCATGCGGTTTTCATAGCTGCCGCCCCAGTCGTCGTCGCGCCGGTTGGTATGGCGCCCCAGCAACTGATTGAGGAAATAGCCCCCGCTGCCCATGATCTCGACACCGTCATAACCCGCCTCACGCGCCCG
>CALLZQ010000379.1 GCA_937858255.1 uncultured Tabrizicola sp. | reverse complement strand
TGTCCGGGTTCGATCCAATTTTCACGAAAAGCCGCCCTCGCCCTTGACCTTCCCGTAACAGGAACCCCTAAATCCGGTAAAATCCAAGGAGTTTGCGATGACAAAACTTTCCGTTCCCGACATGTCCTGCGGCCATTGCAAGGCTTCGGTCCTTTCCGCCCTGACCCCTTTGGCGAGCGCGGTCAGCGTCGATCTCGACAAGCGTGAGGTCAGTGTCGAGGGCGCGGCAGACACCCGAGGCCTGATCGCGGCGCTTGCTGCCATCGGTTTTCCCGCGACCGCCGTGGCAGGCTGAACACAACCGGCGCTTTTCCGCCGCCGCCGCCGCGCCATCACCCCGGCGTGATCTTTGGCCCGTTGCCCTGCCGCGCGAAGCGGCATAGGTGACGCGCAAATGCCTTGTTTCCGGCCAAAGCCTGCCAAAACGGCAGCTCAGGCTGGGGCAGGTTTTCGCGTCAACAGGTCAGATGGAGCAGAAAATGGCCGCGCAGCAGAATTCCACCCCGGCCCAACAGTCGGGTCAGCAACAGCAGCAGCAGGGCGGCCAACCCGCACCGCAGCAGCAAGGCGGAACCCCCGTCTTCAAGGACTGGGCCTCAATCTAAGCGAAGCGCTGTTTTGCGATGAATTCGCGCTTGAGTTTTCGGGGGCTGGCCGTCAGGCTGGCCCCCTTTGCATCGGCCAGATCATGTCCAGCACCACCGCCCCGCCACCTGATTCCGACCCGGTCTCGACCATCCCCAACCTTGGCCTGGCAAGCGAGGCCGCCTTTGCCCGCGCCGGCATCCATTCAGCGGCGGCCCTGCGCGATCTCGGCGCCGATGAAGCCTATCGCCGCCTGATCCTGTCGGGCAGCGCCCCGCATTTCATCGGTTTTTATGCGCTGGTGATGGGACTTCAGGGCCGCCCCTGGAACGATTGCAAGGGGGATGAGAAAAAAGCCCTGCGCCGGCGCTTTGACGCGATCAAGGCCAGCCTGAAAGGCACAAGCGAAAAGGGCCGCTCCGATCTGGAGGCAGCCCTTCAGTTTCTTGGCGTGGTCGAACGGCGCGGCTGAGCGCCAAATTTCTTGCAAGAAATTTGCCCGGAATTTTTCAAAATTCCGGGGCTTTGCCGCGTCGTCTGGCGATCAGCCGACCAGTTCGAGGCCCGAGAAGAAGAAGGCAATTTCACGCGCCGCCGACTCGGGGCTGTCCGAACCGTGGACCGAGTTCTCGCCTTTGGACAGGGCAAAATCCTTGCGGATGGTGCCGTCAGCGGCTTGGGCCGGATCGGTCGCGCCCATCACTTCACGGTTCTTGGCAATGGCGCCTTCGCCTTCCAGCACCTGAACCACCACCGGCTCGGACGCCATGAACGTGCACAGCTCGCCATAGAAGGGGCGCTCTTTATGCTCGGCATAGAACTGGCCGGCTTGGGCGGGCGAGAGGTGGATGCGCTTGGAGGCGACGACACGCAGGCCAGCTTCCTCGAACTTGGCAACGATCTTGCCGGTGAGGTTGCGCTTGGTGGCGTCGGGTTTGATGATCGAGAGGGTGCGTTCAATGGCCATGACGGCGTCTCCTGAATGGGAAGGGGCCTCTGCCCCCTCCGGGTCTATGCTGCGGCGCGTCCCTAGCATGGGGCGCCGGTAATGAAAAGACTGCGGCGGTTGAAGCCCGGGCTACTTCTTTTCCATATGTTTGCGCAGTCGGCTGGGGGTATGGAACTTGCGCTCTTTCCACGGATTTTCGTTGCCCTGCCCGCGGAAAAACAGCCGGATCGGCGTGCCGGGCATGTCAAAGTGGTCACGCAAGCCATTGACCAGATAGCGCTTGTAGCTTTCCGGCAATTCCTCGGGCCGCGAGCATTTCACCACGAATCCCGGTGGTCGGGTCTTGGCCTGGGTCATGAATTTCAGCTTGATCCGGTGCCCGCCGGGGGCGGGCGGCGGATGCGCCTCGGTCATCGCGCCCAGCCAGGTGTTCAGGCGCGAGGTCGGGATGCGGCGGTTCCAGACATCATGGGCGCGACGGATCGCGTCATGCAGCCGGTCGAGCCCCCGGCCCGTCCTGGCCGAGACGGTGATCAGCGGCGCGCCACGAAGCTGCGGCAACAGCCGGTCGAACATCTCTTTCAACTCGGCCAGCTTCTCCTGCTTGTCATCCTCGAGATCCCATTTGTTCACCGCGACGACCACGGCACGGCCCTCGCTCTCGGCGAAATCGGCAATCCGCAGATCCTGTTGTTCGAACGGGATCTCGACATCGAGCAGCACAACCACCACTTCGGCAAAACGCACGGCCCGCAGACCATCGGCCACCGACAGCTTTTCCAGCTTTTCGACGACACGGGCCTTTTTGCGCATCCCGGCGGTGTCGAAAATCCGCACCGGCGTGCCCATCCAGTCGGTGCGGACCGAGATGGCGTCGCGGGTGATCCCGGCCTCGGGCCCGGTCAAGAGACGGTCCTCGCCCAGAATCTTGTTCACCAGCGTCGATTTGCCGGCATTGGGACGCCCGATCACCGCGATTTGCAGCGGGCGCTTGGCCGTCGGGTAATGGGCGGTGCCATCGACCTCGGCCTCGGCATCCTCTTCCGAGATATCCTCATCCACCACCGGCGCATTCAGCGCCTCGCGCTCGGCGAACTCGCCCTCCAGCGGCTTGAGCATATGGTAGAGGTCATCTATCCCCTCACCATGTTCAGCCGAGAGGCGCAGCGGTTCGCCCAGACCCAGGCTCCAGGCCTCAAGCGCGCCATCCTCACCGGCGCGGCCCTCGGCCTTGTTGACACCGAGGATCACCCGCGCCGCCTTTTTCCGCAGGATCTCGGCGAAAACCTCATCCGAAGGGGTCACGCCCACCCGCCCGTCGATCAGGAACAGGCAGATGTCGGCCATATCGACCGCGCGTTCGGTCAGGCGGCGCATCCGGCCCTGCAGGCTGTCATCGGTGACTTCCTCCAGCCCGGCGGTGTCGATCACGGTAAAGCGCAGGTCGAAAATCCGCGCATCGCCTTCGCGCAGGTCGCGCGTCACACCCGGCTGGTCATCGACCAAGGCCAGTTTCTTGCCGACAAGCCGGTTGAACAGCGTCGATTTGCCCACATTAGGGCGGCCCACGATGGCGAGGGTAAAGCTCATGGCAAGGGGTGCCTGTCTGGTCCGGTCAATCTCAAGCCGCCCCCTTTACAGGGGTTTTCCCTTAACGGAAAGCGTGAAGTTGGCCATTGCCGCCGACGACCAGCAGCATCCCCCCGGCGAGGGACGGGGCCGAGGCTGCACCGCCGGGAATATCCGCCGTCGCCACCAGCGCCCCGTCCGCCGGGTTGAACAGGCGCAACAGGCCGTCCGAGGACACGACCGCCAGCCGCCCGCCCGCCAGCACCGGCCCGTAATGGGCATGGATCGCCTTGCGCCGCTTGGGCTTTTCATTGACGAAATAGGGCATGTCGGCG
>CALLZQ010000378.1 GCA_937858255.1 uncultured Tabrizicola sp. | reverse complement strand
CGGCGCTGGACCTCGCCCTTCGGCAGGCGACCCCACTTGGCGCGCAGCGCCTGCGCCGCCAGCCCGCGCGCCGCCAGCCATTGCGCGAATTGCGCCTTCATCTCGGGATTGGCGATCGCCCGCCCGCCAAGGCCCAGCGTCCGCCCCCCGGCTTTGGGAAAATCCCAGCCATAGCCCTGCGGCAGCGCCGCCATATCCAGATCCAGATGGGCAGAACTGGGGCCGGGCAGCTCGATCTCCAGCGCGAAGGCCACACGGGCGGGATCATGCGCCCGACCGAACAGCGCCCGCCCCACCATCGAATTCACCCCGTCGCCGGCAATCAGGACAGGGGCCTGCAACACCCGCCCCGAGGCAAGCCGAACCTGCGGCAGCGCCGCGTCCAGGTCCAGCGCGGCAATCCGCTGGCCGCGCAAATCCTCGGCCCCGAGGTCAATGGCCTGCTGGGCCAGCGCCTGATCAAAGGCCGGGCGCATGGTCATATAGATCGGCGGGCCGCCGGTCTCGGCCCCCAAGAGCCGCGATCCGGCCAGCAGCCGCACCTCGGTACACAGGTGGAAAAGCCCCGGGTCCACGGGGCCGAACACCTGCGTCAGATGCCGCATCGCCCGCCCTGTAACCCCGCCGCCGCACAGCTTGTCGCGCGGAAAGCGGGCCTTGTCGATCAGGGCCACCCGCAAGCCCCGCCTTGCCGCCGCGGCGGCTGCCGAGGCCCCTGCGGGGCCGGCGCCAATCACGATCACCTCATGCTCTGGCGCCGGCACGCTGTCAGGCCGTGATGCCGGTGCCAATCGGGCAGGTCACGCCGGTGCCGCCGATGCCGCAATAGCCAGCCGGGTTCTTGGCCAGATACTGCTGATGGTAATCCTCGGCATAGTAGAATGTCGGCGCCGGAACGATCTCGGTCGTGATCGCCCCCCGCCCGTGCCGGAGGAGTGGGAGTCGACCAACAGCCTGGCTGCCCGGGCCCGCCGCTTCTGGGTCCGGGGTATGGGGGTGGACCCCCGACGGATAGGCCGAGCCGACACCATTGCCCTGCCGCACCCCCTGCGTCGGGTCATGGTTTTCCCAGAACAGCCGCAACAGCGCCTCATAGCTGCCCACCGCAGGATCATAGATCACCCGCACCACCTCATTATGGCCGGTAAGCTGGGTGCAGGTTTCCTTGTAGGTCGGGTTCGGCGTATAGCCACCCGCATAGCCAACCATGGTCAGCCAGACGCCCTCGGTCTGCCAGAACTTGCGCTCGACACCCCAAAAGCAGCCCATGCCGAACATCGCCTCGGCCATCCCCGCAGGCACCGGGGATTTCAGGTCAAGGCCCGACAGGAAATGCGGCTCGCTCACCGGCATCGGCTCGGGCCGGCCCGGCAGGGCCTTGGCCGGATCCACCATCTGCATCTTGGCGCGATCGAAAAGGAACATGGCATATCCTCCTTTGCCTCAGGCGCGGAATATAGGCATTCGGCACGGGCCCCGCCAGACCCGCCGCAGTCACGCCACCGGCATCTCGCGCCCGGGGCCAAGGATCGTCTCATATCCCGGGGCAGGCTCACGCGGGATCAGGCAGGACAGCCCCAGCGAGACCGAGGCCATGCCCGCCGCCAGCACGAACCCCCCCCCGGGCGAGGCCACCCACATATAGCCCAGCGCCGCCGGCAGGAACACCGCCGCGATATGGTTGATGGTAAAGGCCACCGCCGCCGTGGGGGCAATATCGGCCGGATCGGCGATCTTCTGGAAATAGGTTTTCAGCGTGATGTTCATGGCAAAGAACAGATGGTCGAGGACATAAAGCACGCTCGCCACCACCACGCCCCAGCCAAAGGCATAAATCCCGCCATAGGCAAGGAACACCATCAGCAGCCCCGCATATTGCACCAGCATCATGTTGCGGTCACCAAAGCGCCCGATCCAGCCGCCGATGAACGGCCCCGCCGCCATATTCGCCACATAGTTGACGATGAACAGCGCCGTCACCTCATGCACCGCCATGCCGAACCGCTCGACCATCATGAAACCGGCAAAGACGATGAAAATCTGCCGCCGCGCCCCGGCCATGAATTGCAGCGCGTAATACAGCCAATAGCGCCGCCGCAGGATCATCTTGCGATGTTGGGCCACTGGCGCATCGAACTGCGGAAATATGAACCAGGCGGCAACCGCGATCACCACCGTCAGCCCGCCCGAGATCAGATAGACGGTGTCATAGCTGAGCTTCAGCGTATCCCACAGCGCCACCAGCGCCAGATAGGCCACCAGCGAGGCACCCGAGCCAACCGCCACCAGCCAGCCCAGCACCTTGGGCGCCCGCTCTTTCGACAGCCATTGCAATTGCAGCGACTGGTTCACCGTCTCGTAATAGTGGAACCCGATGGACGAGAGCAGCGTCAGGAACAGGATCCCGCCCAGACTGGGGAAATGTGCTGTCAGCGCCGTGGCGATGCCCAACAGGATCAGGCTGACCAGCGCCAGCACCTGCTCGCGCATGAACAGCAGCACAAAGATCACACCGATGGCCAGAAAGCCGGGGATCTCACGCACCGAATGCAGCCAGCCGATCTCGACCCCGGTAAAGCCCGCCACCTCGATCACGAAGTTGTTCAGCAGCGCCGACCATGTGGAAAAGGCCAAGGGCATGCCGATGGCCATCAGGATCAAGAGCGCCTCTGGCTGGCGCCAGCGTGGCAGGGAACGGGCCTCATCAAGGGTCATGCGCTGTCTCATGCGCCTTTCCTACGCCCGGCCCTTGACGGCGGCGAGAGGGGGAATTGTGGCCCGCACAATTTTCCCCGGCGGGTCAATGCCCCGCGACGCCCTCGGCCAGCACATCGCCTTTGCCCCGCAGCGACAGCCGGTCAACCAGCGTTTCCGACGCCGCATTCATGCCGATGACATCGACGATCCGCCCCGCACGGCGGAAACGCGCCACTGCCATGTCCAGCGCCTGCACCGAGGAAATATCCCAGATATGCGCCCGGCTGACGTCAATGACGATCCGGCCCGCCGTCTCGGCATAGTCAAAGGCCGCCAGAAACGCCTCGGCCGAGCCATAAAACAGTTGCCCCTCGACCCGGTAGATGCGCACCCCATCCTCG
This sequence comes from uncultured Tabrizicola sp., assembly GCA_937858255.1. Taxonomy (GTDB): domain Bacteria; phylum Pseudomonadota; class Alphaproteobacteria; order Rhodobacterales; family Rhodobacteraceae; genus Pseudotabrizicola. Next base: position 73 of record CALLZQ010000378.1, on the reverse strand, counting down.
ACCGCGCTGGTGACGCGGAAAAGCTGCGCGATCTTGGCGGCAAAGAACAGACCCGACAGCAGCACCCCCACCA
>CALLZQ010000377.1 GCA_937858255.1 uncultured Tabrizicola sp. | reverse complement strand
GAGATATTTCGGGATCGCCATGACCCCATTTCGACGCTTTGCCCGACTGACTTTTACCCTGCTTGTCGGCCTGTTGTCTGCCCTGCCCGTGGCGGCGCAGCAGATGGCCACCGTACACTACGCGACGGTACGCGACTGGTCTGTCAGCGCGGTTTTCGCCGCTGGCGCCTTTATGCGCTGCGCGGCCACCTTTCCCAATGCCACAGCGACGCTGGAACTCAGCCCCGAGGGTTGGCTGATCGGAACCCATCTCGCCACGGCAGTGCAGCAGATGTCGGGCCGTTTCGATATCGACAAATACTCCTTCGAGGCCGAATTCTGGCCACTCAGCGACAATAACATGGGCACGTTTCTGGATGAAAACATGCTGGGGTTGCTGCGCAATGGCAGCGTTCTGGCGATCCAGTTGAACGGCGGAACAGAGATCCTGTCGCTGAAGGGATCTGCCGCGACGATCACCAAGATTGAGGAATGTGTCACGCGCGCCGGTCAAACTGCGGCGGCGCCTGCACAGGGCGTCACCGCCGCTTCGCCGCCTGTAGAGGATGACGCGCAGAAAATGGGTGCCGGCTGTCCGGTCTGGGGCTCTGTGCGATCCCTGCCGGCCGAGGCCGGGATTCCCGCCCGGTTTATCAACCGCGCCGACCGGGCATTGACTATCTATTGGGTCGATTACAATGGGATGATGGTGGAATATGCCGCGCTCTTGCCGGGTGAGAGCTTTGATGTGAATACCTATGTCGGGCATCTCTGGCTGGCCAAGGATGTTGAGGCCACCTGTCACGGCGGTGTGCTGTCCCCATTGTCAGGGGCCAGTATCTTTGAGTTGTTCTGACCGTCGCAAAGGGGGCTGTGCTGGTCTTGCCGACCCGACATTCACGCCCGATCACGGGGGCGCAATTTTCCGGCGGTCCTGGCGCGTAACCCATGGACCTGCGGCAAAGGCCGCTTATATCTCATGATCATGAACAGACGCACCGCGATCCTCGCCCCGCTTGCCCTCATCGCGCTTGGCCGCCCGGCGCTTGCCGCACCGATTCCGCTGGCCGAGTTGTCGAAATATCTCAACAGCCTGAGCACGGTTCAGGCCGACTTCACGCAGGTGAATTCGGATGGAAGCATCGCCACCGGACGGCTGTTCATCCGCCGCCCGGGGCGCGTTCGCTTTGAGTACTCCCCCCCGGACAAGAGCCTTGTCATAGCGGGTGGTCAGCAGGTGGCGATCTTCCAGGCTCAGCCAGATGAGCGCCGACGCAAACCA
>CALLZQ010000376.1 GCA_937858255.1 uncultured Tabrizicola sp. | reverse complement strand
GGCAATGTCTCCTCGCCCGGGGTGCGGCTGACCCGGGCCAATGGCTCGAACAATATGCTGAGCACGGTCACAGCCACGGGCGAGGTGCTGACAGTGGCCAACCAGTTTCAGGCGGCGACCTCGGGCACCGGGATCGAGGCCATCGCCTTTGCCGATGGCGTGCTGTGGACTCTGGACGATATTCAGGATGCCACCACCCTGACCGGGACAGCGGCGAATGAGACCCTCAACGGCACCACCTTCCGCGATAATCTGAACGGGGGCGGGGGCAACGATACGCTGGTCGGCAATACGGGCGACGACACGATCACAGGCGGCGCCGGCAACGATCTGCTCTATGGCGGCAGCAACGGGTTTGTCGCTGATACCGACGGTCAGGACGTCTATCGCTGGTTCAAGGGCGATGGCAATGACATCATCCGCGACTGGTCGCGTTCGATCCTTGAGGTCGATACGCTCGACCTGCTCGATGTGGCCTCGACCGATGTGTCGCTGACCCGCGCAAATGGCGATAAAGATCTGGTGATCCGCATCGTTTCAACCGGCGAGACCGTCACGCTGGACGAACGCTATCAGAGCATCGACTACGGCTATGGGGTTGAGCGTATCCGCTTTGCCGACGGGGTATCCTGGACACTGGCCGATATCCTGGCGAACACAGCGGTCAATGGCACGGCGGTGGCGGAAACGCTGAATGGCACCGCCTATGACGATTATCTCTATGGTCTTGCCGGCAATGACACGATCAATGGCGGGGCTGGCGATGACGTGATCATCGGCGGCGCCGGCGCGGATGTCATCGACGGCGGCGACGGCAGCGATACCATTTCTTACGCAACCTCAACCGCGGCGGTAACAGTTCGCACTTATGAAGGCGTCGGCTATGGCGGTGATGCGCAGGGTGACAGCTTCAGTGGCATCGACAACCTGATAGGTTCGGCCTTTAACGACGTGTTAAATGGCGGATCGAAAAGCAATACCCTCTTCGGGCTCGATGGCAATGATACGATCTATGGCCTCGATGGCGCCGATCTGATCGACCTGGGCAACGGCCATGACCGGGGCAATGGTGGCGAGATGGCCGACACGGTCTATGGCGGTGCCGGTAATGACAGCTTTGGCGGTGGCGACGGCAACGACCTGCTGTATGCCGGCGACGGCTATGACACGATGGACGGCGAAGGTGGCAACGACACCATTTACGGCGGCACCGGCTTTGACAGTCTGACCGGCGGCAATGGCGATGACTGGCTGATCGGCGAGGATGGCAAGGATACGTTGATGGGCGGGGCCGGCGCCGATACGCTGGAGGGAGGGTTGTGGAACGATGTGCTGCGTGGCGAGGATGGGGCCGACCGGCTGATCGGCGGTGTCGGCAATGACACGCTCGACGGCGGCACGGCCGCGGGCGAGATCGATGTCTTTGTCTTCGACCTCGACGATGGTTGGGACATGGTCGAGAACTTCCAGAACGGTGTCGACAAGATCGAGTTCCTCAGCGGCGCCGTGACATTCGCCAGCCTGACGATGAGTACCGCGACCGATGGGGTGCAAATCTTCTACGACACTGGCGACTATTTCGTGCTGAAGGGCATGACGCTGGCACAGGTGACGGTGGACGATTTCATCTTCGTCTGACACAGGATACCAAAAGACCCGGGCGGTCCCCAAAGACCGCCCGGAGATACCGCTCGGAAATACGAGGGCAGCGTCTTTAAGATTGATGTAAATATCTTATAATACATATTATGTAAAACATACAGATGCTGGACCGGAACCGGCAAGCCCTGTATGCAACGGCAAAAGCGCATGAGGCCCCGGATGTTCGACCGCTCGATCAAAATCGCCCCTTCAATCCTTTCCGCCGATTTTGCCAACTTTGGCGCGGAATGCCGCGCGATTGAGGCTCAGGGTGCAGATTGGGTGCATGTGGATGTGATGGATGGCCACTTTGTGCCGAATATCACTTTCGGGCCAGCGACTTGCGCGGCGATCCGCAAGCATATCAAGGGCGTGATGGATGTGCATCTGATGATCGCGCCGGTCGATCCCTATATCGAGGCCTTTGCCAAATCTGGCGCTGATGTCATCACCGCGCATCTTGAGGCCGGGCCGCATATCCACCGCACGCTTCAGGCGATCCGCGCCCATGGCGCCAAGGCGGGTCTGGCGCTGAACCCGGGCACCGGGCTGGAGCAGATCCCTTACCTCCTGGATATGGTCGATCTGATCTGTGTGATGACCGTGAACCCGGGCTTTGGCGGACAAAAGTTCATTCACAGCCAGATCGACAAAATCCGCAACCTGCGCCAGATGATTGGCGACCGTCCGATCCATATCGAGATCGACGGCGGTGTGACGGCGGAAACCGCGCCGCTGGTGGCCGCCGCCGGGGCCGATGTGCTGGTGGCCGGCTCGGCCGTGTTCAACGGCGGGTCCGTTGACGCGCCAGAGGTGTATGGCGCCAACATCGCCCGCATCCGTCAGGCCGCCGAAGCCGCGCGCCGTTGAGACCCCGCCGGGCAGCACCCCTGCCCGGCCACAGGATTTATATATTCATTTCTTGCAATATATCTTTCGCTCCGCTATCCAGCCCCAAGGACGGAGCGCGCGATGAAACGGTATCTTCCCATATTGGACTGGGCCCCGCATTACAGCCAGACCAGCCTGACCAATGATCTGATCGCCGCGGTGATCGTGACGATCATGCTGATCCCGCAATCGCTGGCTTATGCGCTGCTGGCGGGATTGCCGGCAGAGGTCGGTCTTTATGCCTCGATCGCGCCGCTGATCCTCTATGCGGTCTTTGGCACCTCGCGCACCCTTGCCGTCGGGCCTGTGGCGGTGGTCAGCCTGATGACGGCGGCCTCGGTCGGCAAGCTGGCGGCAGGCGGGGCGCCGGGATATCTGGGCGCGGCAATTGCCATGGGGGGAGCCCCCGGGGTAATGCTGCTGGCAATGGGGGTGCTGCGGCTGGGATTCATCGCCAATTTCCTCAGCCATCCGGTGATTTCTGGCTTTATCAGCGCCTCTGGTATCCTGATCGCCACCAGTCAGGTGCCGGCGCTGTTGGGGATCAAGGCGTCGGGCCATACCCTGCCCGAGATCCTGCAGGGCATCGTCAGCCATCTGGGGGCCATCAACCCCTACACGCTGATCCTCGGCGCTTTCGCGACAGTTTTTCTGTGGTGGGCGCGCAGCCGGATGAAGGCGGTCCTGCTGCGCCGCGGACTGTCAGCAGGGCTGACCTCGGTGCTGGTGCGGGCCGCGCCGGTCGCGGCGGTGGCGCTGACCACGCTGCTGGCCTGGGCCTTTGGTCTGGGCGCGCAGGGCGTCAGTCTGGTGGGTGAGGTGCCCGCCGGCTTGCCGCGCCCTGCCCTGCCCCCGCTCGATCCGGCGCTGTGGTCGGCGATCCTGATGCCGGCGGCGCTGATCTCGCTGGTGGGCTATGTCGAAACCGTTTCCGTGGCGCAGACGCTGGCTGCCAAACGCCGGCAGCGGATTGATCCCGATCAGGAACTGGTTGCGCTGGGGGTGTCAAACCTTGGCGCGGGGCTGTCGGGCGGCTTTCCGGTCACGGGGGGCTTTGCGCGTTCGGTGGTCAATTTCGATGCCGGGGCCGAGACACCGGCGGCCGGTGCCTTTACCGCTATTGGCATGGCGCTGGCGACGCTGTTCCTGACGCCGCTGCTTTATCATCTGCCCAAGGCGACACTGGCGGCCACCATTGTCGTCGCCGTGCTGGGGCTGGTCGATCTGGGGGCGATGCGGCGCACCTGGCGGGTGAACCGCGCCGATGCCGTGGCCAACGGCCAGGAAGCCGTGCAGGCCGTGCGCGAGG
>CALLZQ010000375.1 GCA_937858255.1 uncultured Tabrizicola sp. | reverse complement strand
TGCGCCAAAGCGACCAGCGAGGTATAGACGATGGCAATCGCCGACATCCACAGCACCAGCGGCGCCAGAATATCCGAGGCCACGGGGAACATCGGCAGCGAGAACCGCAGGAAGCCATAGCCCCCCATCTTCAAGAGGATCGCCGCCAGCACCACCGAACCCGCGGTCGGCGCCTGAACGTGGGCGTCGGGCAGCCAGGTATGCACCGGCCACATCGGCATCTTGACCGCAAAGCTGGCAAAGAACGCCAGCCACAGCAGCGTCTGCATCCCGCCGACGATCTGGAAGCCCATCAGGCTGAAGGTTTCCGACCCAAAGCTGTGGTTCAACAGCGAGGGAATATCCGTGGTGCCGGCATCCATATACATGGCGATCATCGCCACCAGCATCAGCACCGAGCCGAGGAAGGTGTAGAGGAAGAACTTGAAGGCTGCGTAGATCCGCTCCTTGCCGCCCCAGATGCCGATGATCAGGAACATCGGGATCAGACCGGCCTCGAAGAACAGATAGAACAGCACCAGATCCAGCGCGCAGAACACGCCCAGCATCAGCGTTTCCAGCAACAGGAAGGCGATCATGTATTCCTTGACGCGATGCTCGACCTCCCAGCAGGCCGCAATCGTCAGCGGCATCAGGAAAGTTGTCAGCATCACGAAGAGAACAGAGATGCCATCCACGCCCATCTTGTATTTCAGGCCAAGGATCCAGTCGTATTCCTCGACAAACTGAAAGCCGGTATTGGCCGGGTCGAACCCCGCCAGCACAAAGATCGACACCAGAAAAGTCGCCGTGGTGGCCAAGAGCGCCAGCCATTTCGCGTTCTTTTGTGCGGCAGCATCGTCGCCGCGCATGAACAGCGCCATGATGGCCGCGGCCACCGCGGGGATGAAGGTGATGATGGAAAGAAGGTTGTCCATGGTCTTTATCCTGCCCCCTTAGTGGCTGCCACCAGAGAGCGTCATCCATGTGACAAGGACAACGATCCCGATCACCATGGCGAAGGCATAGTGGAACACATAGCCGGACTGTGCCCGACCGGCGAGGCGCGTCAGCATGGGAACGATCCCCATGGCCACGCCGTTGATCGACCCGTCAATGACCGCCCCGTCGCCCTTCTTCCACAGGAAGCGGCCAAGCCATTTGGCCGGGCGGACGAAGAGCCAGTCATACAGCTCGTCGAAATACCACTTGTTCAACAGGAACAGGTAGAGCGGGCGCTGCGCCTCGGCCAGACGGCGCGGCAGCGACGGGTTCTTGATGTAGAAGAGCCACGACATCGCCAGACCGATCAGCATCGCCACGAAGGGCGAGACCTTGACCCAGGTCGGCACGTTATGCGCCTCGTGGATCACATGATTGTCCGGGCCCATATAGATCGCACCCTTGGGGGCGACAGCAGCGGCATGGCCTTCGGCAGCGGGTGCCGCCTCGGCATGGGCGGCTTCGCCCTCGGCGGGTGGGGCCTCGGCATGGGCAGCCTCGCCCTCAGCCGGCGCGGCATGTCCCTCGGCCGCAGCCTCGCCATGGGTCTCTTGCGCGGCTTCCATGCCGAACCAGTTGCGGACCTTGGCCTCATCGCCAAAGAACACGTTGTACCAGATCATCCCCGAGAACACCGCGCCAAGTGCCAGCACCCCCAGCGGGATCAGCATGACCAGCGGGCTTTCATGCGGTTCATGGTGATGGTCATCGTGACCATGGCCATGTCCATGCCCCACCGTCCCGGCGCGGTTCTCGCCGTAGAAGGTCATGAACATCAGCCGCCATGAATAGAAGCTGGTAAAGCCTGCCGCCACGACCAAGAGCCAGAAGGCGTAATGCGAGCCGACATAGGCGCTCTCGATCACCGCATCCTTGGACAGGAAACCGGCGAAACCGAAATGGGTCAGCGGAATGCCGACGCCGGTGATGGCCAGCGTACCGATCATCATCGCGGCAAAGGTGAGCGGGATCTTCTTCCGCAGGCCGCCATAGTTGCGCATGTCCTGTTCATGATGCGTCGCATGGATCACCGAGCCGGCGCCAAGGAACAGCATCGCCTTGAAGAAGGCGTGGGTGAACAGATGGAACATGGCGACGGAATAGACACCCACCCCGGCCGCCACGAACATATAGCCAAGTTGCGAGCAGGTCGAATAGGCGATCACACGCTTGATGTCATTCTGCACCAGACCGACGGTCGCCGCGAAAAAGGCAGTGGTCGCCCCCAGCACGGTGATGAAGGCGGTGGCCGACGGCGCATATTCATAGAGCGGCGACATCCGGCAGACGAGGAAGACCCCTGCCGTCACCATGGTTGCCGCGTGGATCAGGGCCGACACGGGCGTCGGGCCTTCCATCGCGTCCGGCAACCAGGTGTGCAGCAAAAGCTGCGCCGACTTACCCATGGCGCCGATGAACAAAAGCACGCCGATCAGGTTGGCGGCATTCCAGTCGGTCCAGAGGAAATGCAGGCTGGTGTCCGCAAGCCCCGGCGCGGCGGCAAACACATCGTCGAAACGAATGCTGTCGGTCAGATAGAACAGCGCAAAGATGCCAAGGGCAAAGCCGAAATCGCCGACACGGTTGACCACAAAGGCCTTGATGGCGGCGGCATTGGCGCTCGGCTTCTTATAGTAGAAACCGATCAGCAGGTATGAGGCGACGCCCACACCCTCCCAGCCAAAGAACATCTGCACCAGGTTGTCCGAGGTGACCAGTGTCAGCATGGCGAAGGTGAAGAACGACAGATAGGCAAAGAACCGCGCCCGGTAGTGCTCATGATGGCCCCAGTTCTCGTCATGGGCCATGTAGCCGAAGGAATAAAGATGAACCAAAGCCGAGACCGAGTTCACCACGACCAGCATGATTGCCGTCAGACGGTCAACGCGGATCGCCCATTCGGTCGCGAGGCTGCCCGATTCAATCCAGCGCAGCAGCACGACCTTGTAGGTCTCGCCATCAAAGCCGAGGAAGATGATCCATGACAGGAAGGCCGCGAGGAAAATCATCGAAGTGGTGATGATCTGCCCGGCGCGTTCGCCGATGATCCGCCAGCCAAAGCCGCAGATGATGGCCCCGATCAGGGGAGCGAGAAGGATGATCGTTGCCATGGTCCCTTAGCCTTTCATCACGTTGACGTCTTCGACGTCGATCGTTCCGCGGTTGCGGAAGAACACCACGAGGATCGCAAGGCCGATGGCGGCCTCGGCCGCGGCAACGGTCAGGATGAACATGGTAAAGACCTGCCCGGTCAGATCGCCCAGATGGCTGGAAAAGGCGACCATATTGATGTTCACCGCCAAGAGCATCAGTTCGATCGACATCAGGATGACGATCACATTCTTCCGGTTCAGGAAGATGCCGAAGATGCCGATGACGAACAATGCCGCCGCGACCGTCAGGTAAAGTTCAAGTCCTACCATCTCTCGTTCCCTCGTGGGCAGCCTTCGCGCCCGTTATCTTATGCGTCGTTCAGGGGCGGTCAGGGGCAAAGGCCCCCGGCGCCTAAAGCCCCTGCCCCGGTTTCACGTCGCGCAGTTCCATCGCCTTGGCCGGATCGCGCCACATCTGTTGCAGCACGTTCTGGCGCTTGATGTCCTTGCGGTGGCGCAGGGCCACCGCGATCGCGCTGATCATCGCGACCAACAGGATCAGCCCGGCCAACTGGAACAGCAGCAGGTATTTGTCATAAAGCAGCAGCCCCAGCGCGGCGGTATTTTCGACCTCCGGCCCCGGCGTCACCGACTGACGCAGACCCATGGCCCCCTCGGCCTGAACCCAGGCGCCGACACCCAGCGAAAGCTGCATCAGCAGCACGACACCGATCAAAAGACCCAGCGGCATGTACTTGACCATCT
>CALLZQ010000374.1 GCA_937858255.1 uncultured Tabrizicola sp. | reverse complement strand
CGGCGCCGATCCTGGCGATGAAGTCGTGGATCTTGGGGCCGCCGCCCCAGGCGTGCCAATAGGCGGTCTGACCCTTGGCCTCGGCCAGAACAGCTTCCCACCCCGCGGAATCTGCCCGGGCCGGCAATGCTGCCCAGCCGGCACTTGCCACCGATGTCACCAGAAACGTCCGTCTGTCCATGAAACCCTCCATCACGCGGCTTGCCTGTCCTGGCCCGGCCTGCTTTGCTGCGGCGGGGCGTCTGACGCCAAGGGGTAGGGGTTAGGGCAGGCCGGTTTCAAGCGCAAATCGGCACGGTTTCGCATTTCGCACAAGGGTGTGAGCGCTGTAACACCTGCACCCCACAGCACGAAGTGACGCCCAAGTCTTTGAGATAGAAGGGTTTCACATGTTTGATGCCAAATTGCGCCCCTGGATTGATCCGCCGCTGAACCGTTTGGGGCAGGCGGCCGCGGCGCGGGGGATCGGCGCTGACCGGGTGACGGTGGCGGGGCTGATCCTCGGGCTGGCCTGCGCGGTGACACTCGCCCTCTCGGGACCGGGCTGGCTGGCGCTTTTTCTGCTGGCCCTGGGGCGGTTGGCCGACGGGCTGGATGGCGCCATTGCCCGCGCCAGCCGCAAGACCGATTACGGCGGCTATCTCGACATTTTCTGCGATTTCATCTTTTACGCCGCCGTACCCTTGGCGCTGATCCTGCGTGCGCCGGCAGAAAATGCGGTGGCCGGCGCTTTCTTGATCGCCAGTTTCTATGTCAATGCGGCCAGTTTTCTGGGTTTTGCGGCCATCGCCGGCAAGCGCGGAATGGAAACGACCGCGCAGGGGCAAAAATCGCTCTATTACGCCCAAGGACTGCTCGAAGGCGCCGAAACCATCGGCTTTTTCGCGTTTTTATGCCTGTTTCCACAGCTTTTTGCCCCTGCGGCCTGGGTGTTTGGCGGTCTGTGTCTGATCACGGCCATAGCGCGGGTTGTGCTGGCGCGGGGGGTATTTCACCATCCCTAGCGGATTTATGCACCAGACCTGCCCTTGCAGCCCCTCAATCGCCCTACTAAGACTCTGGTAAAGAACGCCCGATATCCCCATTCGAGAGACTTGAGAGGCAGGACCAAGATGCGTGATCCGATTGACACCTATATGAACCTCGTGCCGATGGTGGTCGAACAGACCAGCCGTGGCGAGCGTGCCTATGACATCTTCAGCCGCCTGCTCAAAGAGCGGATCATTTTCGTCAATGGTCCGGTGCATGACGGCATGGCCTCGCTGATCGTGGCGCAGCTCTTGCATCTTGAGGCGGAAAACCCGTCCAAGGAAATCAGCATGTACATCAACTCGCCCGGTGGGTCGGTGGTGGCTGGCATGTCGATCTACGACACGATGCAGTACATCCGCCCCAAGGTGTCGACGCTGGTCTGCGGGCTGGCGGCCTCGATGGGCTCGGTGATCGCCATCGGCGGCGAAAAGGGGATGCGCTTCTCGCTGCCCAATGCCGAATTCCTGGTTCACCAGCCCTCGGGCGGAACCCAGGGCACCGCCGCCGACATCCTGATTTCCGCCCGCCACATCGAACAGACGCGCGAGCGGATGTATCAGCTCTACATGCGCCATTCGGGCCAGTCCTATGAGGAAGTGCGCGAGGCGATGGAGAGGGACAAGTGGATGACCCCGGAAGAAGCCAAGGAATGGGGCCATGTCGATGAGATCGTGACCTCGCGCGGCAAGATGGACGATACGTCGAAGTGATCGCCGGCCCCCCGTCGGCAGGTCCGTGCGGGGGGCGATTTGACATTGTGGACGGCGGGGCCTTGGCCTAGACTTTCCACCAAACTGGTCTTGAGGACACCCGATGGCGAATAATTCAGGCGACAGCAAGAACACCCTTTACTGTTCCTTCTGCGGCAAGAGCCAGCATGAAGTCCGAAAGCTGATCGCCGGGCCGACCGTTTTCATCTGCGATGAATGCGTTGAGTTGTGCATGGACATCATCCGCGAGGAAACCAAGTCCACCGGGCTGAAATCCAGTGACGGGGTGCCGACCCCGCGCGATATCTGCAAGGTGCTGGATGATTATGTCATCGGCCAGGAACATGCCAAGCGCGTCCTCTCGGTGGCGGTGCATAACCATTACAAGCGCCTCAATCATTCGTCCAAGACCGATATCGAACTGGCCAAGTCGAACATCCTGCTGATCGGTCCGACCGGCTGCGGCAAGACGCTGCTGGCGCAGACCCTCGCCCGCATCCTCGATGTGCCCTTTACCATGGCCGATGCGACCACGCTGACCGAGGCCGGCTATGTCGGTGAGGATGTGGAAAACATCATCCTCAAGCTGTTGCAGGCCAGCGAATACAATGTGGAACGGGCGCAGCGCGGCATCGTCTATATCGACGAGGTCGACAAGATCACCCGCAAGTCCGACAACCCCTCGATCACCCGCGATGTCTCGGGTGAGGGGGTGCAGCAGGCGCTCTTGAAGATCATGGAGGGCACGGTTGCCTCGGTGCCGCCGCAGGGCGGGCGCAAGCATCCGCAGCAGGAATTCCTGCAAGTGGACACGACCAACATCCTCTTTATCTGCGGCGGCGCCTTTGCCGGTCTGGAAAAGATCATCGCGCAGCGCGGCAAGGGGCAGGGCATCGGCTTTGGCGCCGATGTCAAGGACCCGGATTCCCGCGGCGCGGGCGAGTTGTTCAAGGAACTGGAGCCCGAAGACCTGCTGAAATTCGGTCTGATCCCGGAATTCGTCGGCCGTCTGCCGGTGCTTGCGACGCTTGCCGATCTGGATGAGGCCGCGCTGGTCACCATCCTGACCGAGCCGAAGAATGCGCTGGTCAAACAGTACCAGCGGCTCTTTGACATCGAGGGCGTCAAGCTGACCTTTACCACCGACGCGCTCAGCGCCATCGCCAAGCGGGCGATCAAGCGCAAGACCGGTGCGCGCGGCCTGCGCTCGATCATGGAGGATATCCTCCTCGACACCATGTTCGAGCTGCCGGGGATGGAGGGCGTGCAAGAGGTCGTCGTCAAGGATGAGGCGGTGAACGCCGGGGCCAAGCCGATGCTGGTCTATACCGAGGCGCCGAAGAAAAAGGAAACCGCCAACGCCGGTTGATGGTCGGCAGATGGTGAAGGATCAGGGGCGGGTCATTGACCCGCCCTTTCCTTTGCGGGCGCGGCGCCTTGGCACTGGACCTTGGCCGCTGTTTCGGCCATATCAGGGGCAAAGCACCGGAGTCCTGCCCATGTCCTTTCTGAAACGTCTCGTCACCTGGTGGAATGGTCAAACGCTGGCGACGCAGGTCTGGACCTCGCGCCATGGCGTTAAGGTCGGGGACGACGATCAGGGCAATATCTATTACCAGACCCGTGACGGCAAACGCCGCTGGGTAATCTTCAACGGTGAGGCTGAGGCCAGCCGCGTGCCGCCCGATTGGCATGGCTGGCTGCATCATAGCTGGGATGAGCCGCCGACCAAGGCGCCGCTGGTCCACAAGGCCTGGGAAAAGCCGCATCAGGAAAACCTGACCGGCACGCCCGCGGCCTATGCGCCGCCCGGCTCGATCCGCCGCGCTCAGCCGGTGGCCCGCGCCGATTACGAAGCCTGGCAACCGGAATAACATGGCCTCGGAAACGGGTGAGATCCTTGCCGGCACGGCCGTTCTTGGCGTGGCGGCGGGCTTTCTGTTCTATGCGTCCCAGATCGCCGGGCTGGGGGCACCTGCCTCTGGCTATACGCTGACCGCCTCTTTCCGGGCGGTAGATGGGATCAGCATCGGTTCCGATGTGCGTCTTGCCGGGCTGAAGGTTGGCACGATCACCGATCTGCGGCTGAATCCCCAGACCTTTTTCGCCGATGCCACGATCAGCCTGCGCGACGATGTGCGCCTGCCCGAAGATAGCGCGATCTTGATTTCCTCTGAGGGGTTACTTGGCGGTAATTACGTCGAAATCCTGCCCGGCGGCGCGGTCGAGACCTTGGCGCCCGGGGCAGAGATCGAGGATACGCAGGGCTCGGTCAGCCTGGTGTCACTGCTGTTGAAATTTGCGAGTGGCGCGGGCGATGCCCCGGCCAATGAGGGAACCGCGCCGTGAAACCCTGGATGATGGCGATGATCTTTGCCGCCGCACCGGCCTTTGGTCAGGAGATGGAGTCGGCCCCCGGCGGCACCCTTCGTCTGCTGGATAAGGTGACGGGCAAGCTCTATGACCTCGCGCTGTCGCGCGGACAGGCCGGTACGCAGGGCCGGCTGACCGTGCAACTCGACGATTGCCGCTTTCCCCGCGACAACCCCGCCGGTGACGCACAGGCGCATCTGACGGTGATGGAAGAGGGCCGGGCCGATCCGGTCTTTGCCGGCTGGATGCTGGCCTCCAGCCCCGCGCTCTCGGCCATGGATCATCCGCGCTATGACCTGTGGGTGTTGACCTGCGATTCCGGTTTCGTCGCGCCCGAGGTTCAGGAAGAACCCGAGGCGCCCGAGGAACCCATCGAGGAAATCAACGAAGGGTAGGGCGCATAGCCCTCGGGCTGAAAGGTTGCGCTTTGCTGCATCGCTTCGGCAAGCTGGCGCCGGTATTCCATGCGGCTGATTTCAATGGCGCCAAGGCTGGCCAGATGGGGTGTCAGAAACTGGGTGTCAAACAGCGTGAACCCGCCCGCCCGCAGGCGGTGAATCAGCCAGGCCAGCACGATTTTTGAGGCATTGGTCTGGCGCGAGAACATCGACTCGCCAAAGAAGGCCGAGCCGAGCGTCACGCCATAAACCCCGCCCATCAGCCCGTCCCCAGCCCAAAGCTCGACCGAATGGGCGTGGCCGGCGCGGTGCAGGCGCAGGTAGATGTCAAATATATCAGCGTTGATCCAGGTTTCCTCGCGGTCGGCACAACCCGTTACCACCCCGGCGAAATCCTGATTGATCGTGATGCGATAATCGCCGCGCCGGATCGCCCGTGCGAGGCTGCGCGAGATGTGAAAGCCGTCGAGGGGAAACACGCCGCGCCGCCGTGGATCGTACCAGCCGACTTCAGGATCGTCGCGCGACTGCGCCATGGGAAAGATCCCGACGCTATAGGCGCGCAGTAACATGTCAGGGGTCAGTTCCGTCGCCACAGACGCGCCCCTAGCCAAGGGCGCAGGCGCAGGTTGACCCTGCACCTGCCGCAGCACTTAGCCGAACTGGCGCGCCAGCCATTTTTCCAGCCAGTGAATGTTATATTCGCCGGTCTGGATATCCGGCTCGGCCAGCAGCGCGTCGAACAGCGGAACGGTCGTATCCACCCCGTCCACGATCAACTCGCCAAGCGCGCGGCGCAGGCGCGACAGCGCCTCGGGCCGGTCGCGGCCATGGACGATCAGCTTGCCGATCAGGCTGTCGTAATAGGGCGGAATCGAATAGCCGCCATAGAGCGCCGAATCCATCCGCACGCCCAGACCGCCGGGGGCGTGGAACACCCGCACCTTGCCGGGGCAGGGGGCGAAATTCGGCAGCCGCTCGGCATTGATCCGAACCTCGATGGCATGGCCGTTGATTTCCAGATCCTGCTG
>CALLZQ010000373.1 GCA_937858255.1 uncultured Tabrizicola sp. | reverse complement strand
ATCGCCATAGCCCCCCCAGAGGCTGTTGACCCCGGCCGAGCCATAGATCACATCGCTGCCGCCGCCGCCGCCCACCAGATCGTTGCCCAGACCGGCATAAATCGTGTCCGAACCGACATTGCCGTAAATCGAATCATTCCCCTCGCCGCCGCCGACGAAATCGCCAGCGGCGCTGGTATGGATCACATCGTTGCCCGCATTGCCGAACAACTGGTTGCGCCCGGCGCCGCCATAGATCGTATCGCTGCCCGTGCCGCCCTGAACGGTGTCATTGCCCAGACCGGCCCAGATGATGTTGCTGCCGGAGGTTTCGGAAATCAGGTCGTTGCCCGCGCCGCCGCCGATATTGTCATTGCCCGCGCCGCCCTCGATCGTGTCATCGCCATCGTCGCCGCGGATCGTGTCATCGCCGCCCAACCGGCTGGCATCCACGATGTGATCGTTGCCGGCGCCGCCATAGGCCAGATCATTGCCCTTGCCCATGTCGATCACGTCATCGCCATCATCGCCATAGATGGTGTCATCGCCATCCCCGGTCTCGGCGCGATCATCCTCGGTGCCGCCAAACACCAGATCGCCCCCGGCCCCGCCGTAAATGCTGTCCATTCCCTCGCCGCCATAGGCGACCAGCAACCCGCCGGACATGACGATGCGGTCAGCGCCAAACCCGCCGTAAACCGTGGAATTGCCATTGAGGGTCGAAAGCACATCATCGCCGGCATCGCCGTAAAGCTCATTATCGCCGGCGCTGCCAAGGATGCGGTCATTGCCAGCGCCGCCATAGATCGTGTCATCGCCGAAATAACCGCTCAGGCTGTCATCGCCGGCATCGCCAAAGATCAGATCGTCGCCCCGGGCGCCGGAAACGGTGTCATTGCCGTCATAGCCCCGCACCGTATGATTGTTGTTGTTCAGGTTGAACGTGTCATTGCCCGCCAGCGCCAGCGACATCAGCCCATCATCATCCAGCCGCGAGGCCGATTGCAGCGCCGCAAACACGTCGGCCGCCGGCAGCGAGAATTGTTGCAGGATCGCATCGGGGTCGAACTGATCCGGCCCCATGGCGATGCCCGTCACCGTGCCCCCCGTCAGATTGCCGGCCAGATCGACGGTAAACCCGTCACCATAGAGATAAAACGGGCTGTTCGGCCCGGTATGGTCGATCCGGTAGACCGAAGTATAGACAATCGAGCGAACGGTAATCGGATCGTTCAGCACATGGCTGACAGCCGTCCGCGCCGCATAGATCGCGTTGAAATCAAGACCCGCGAAATTGACATCGGCGGTCGCGAAAGTTCCAGTCAGAAGGCGGGCCATGCGGTTCTCCGGGCAAGACATATACTTATGTATATGTGCCTATCGCAGAACCCCTAAGCCAAGGTAAGGAAATCCTGACCGCAAGGTCAGAATTTCCGCAGGTTCAATGCACGCTGACCGGCGCGAGGTCGTTCATCCGGGCCAGCCGGAATGCCAGCTCACGGTCTTTGACAAGGGCAAGACGCTCTCCCGTGATATCATTGACCGAATAGACGGTTTCGGCGGCACCGATCTCATCCCGCACGTCATCGGGCAGTTCGGCGACCGCCACCGGGCGCACATAAACGATATTGCGCGCGCCCTCGGGCAGAGCGGGAAACGGCTTGTTCATCGGATGCCTCCTTATTGGCCGCCGATGCGGATGGTCTGCACCACTGTCTCGGGAACCGAGCGGCGCAAGTCGATATGCAGCAGGCCATGTTCCATATCGGCGCCCGCCACCTCGACCCCATCGGCCAGCACGAAACTGCGCTGAAAGGCCCGGCTGGCAATCCCGCGATGCAGGAAGACCCGCTCGGCCCCTTCTTCGGCCTGACGCCCGCGCACAACCAACTGCCGGTCCTCGACCGTAATGGCCAGATCCTCTTCACGAAATCCCGCCACGGCCAGCGTGATGCGATAGGCGTTTTCCGAAGTGGCCTCGATATTATACGGGGGATAGCCCTCGGTCGTCTTGGCGGTCCGCTCGACCAGCCGTTCAAGTTGCTCAAAGCCCAAAAGGAAGGGGTGGGCGCCAAAGCTCAGTTTCGTCATCTCTTGTCCTCATGTCCTTAGCCAAGCGACATTCATCCGCCCTTCATATGGCAGGGCCGGTGCGGGCCCCGATCGGGCGCCCGCCTGAGCCAAATATGGGACGTGCCGCCCCACATCGCAAGAGAGCGTCATGCCCCGCGCCCCGGATGCCGGGTGATCACCGGACCGCTTGCCTCTTGTCACCAACAAGGGCACGCTGGCCAGCAGGCGCACGGCGGGGAAAGATGCGGACAGGGTTTTGCCTTTTTGCAATGGTTTTCAGCTTTTCCGCGTGCCCCCCCCTAGCCGAGGGCAACTGGCTTTCCGCCGACGACTTTCGCGCCCGGGTTGTGGGCGATGTGGTCCAGACTGAAGATGCGGAGAGTGGCGCGCTCTTTGGGCATGAGTTTTTTCAAAAGGGGAATCGTGTCACCTGGCGCTACCCGGACGGGCGCTGCCTCTATGGCGCGTGGTGGGCGGTCGGTGAAACGATCTGCTACCGCTATCAGGGAATCGCGGGGCTGAGTTGCCTGCGCTATGCCCTCGAAGGCGGCAAGTTGATTGGCCACCAATGGGATCCGCTGCTGCGCGAGGCGGGCGATACAGGGCAGAGGCTGCATCTGACGCCGATGCCGGCTCGGGGGATGACCTGCTCGGGCGCACCGACCTCTTAGGCGCTGATCCGCGCAGCGGCAAAGGGTTGCGGCAATTTCTTGCAGATTCCTTTCCGCAAACCACGAGAATCACTATATTCTGTCGGTCAATCAGCGACGACTCAAAGACTGAGCCCCGACATGAACGCCCCCAGCGAACTGAATTTCGAAGAAATGCTGCGCATCCGTCTGGAAGTGCTGCGCCGCGAACATCGCGACCTCGACGCGGCGATTCACGCGCTGGAGACCACGGGCCGGCCCGATCAACTGACCCTGCGGCGGCTGAAAAAGCAAAAGCTCTCGCTCAAGGATCAGATCGTCAAGATCGAGGATGAGCTGATCCCCGATATCATTGCCTGACCGGCAGTTCCGGCCCTGAACTTGCGCCCGGCGCTTGCCCCGGGGGCCGTCAGCCTGTAATCCGCCCTTGCAGCATTGCCGGAGGCGCGAATGGCCGTTGATGTCGGAATCATCATGGGATCGCAATCGGACTGGGTGACCATGAAAGAGGCCGCCCTGATCCTTGATGAGCTGGGGATCAGCTATGAGACCCGGATCGTCAGCGCCCATCGAACCCCTGACCGGCTGTGGAGCTATGGCAAGACCGCTGCGGAGCGCGGGTTGAAAGTGATTATTGCGGGCGCTGGCGGCGCCGCGCCTCTGCGGGGCATGATGGCGTCGAACACCCCCGTGCCGGTGATCGGCGTGCCGGTGCAGACCCGGGCGCTGTCGGGGGTGGACAGTCTCTATTCCATCGTCCAGATGCCCAAGGGTTTTCCTGTCGCAACGATGGCAATCGGCGCCGCGGGTGCGGCGAATGCCGGTCTGATGGCGGCGGGCATTCTGGCGGTTTCGGACCCGGGCCTTGGCGCCCGGCTGGATGGCTGGCGAGAGGCGCTCTCGGCCTCGATCCCCGAGGAGCCGCAGGATGAATGAGGCCCTGAAACCCGGCGCCACCATCGGCATTCTGGGCGGCGGCCAGTTGGGGCGGATGCTCTCGGTCGCGGCCAGCCGTCTGGGGTTCAAAACTCATATTTTCGAGCCGGGCGCCAACCCGCCCGCCGGCCATGTCGCCGACCGGGTGACAACCGCGCCATATGAGGATCTGGCCGCGCTCAGGGCCTTTGCCGAAAGCGTCGATGTCATCACCTATGAATTCGAGAATGTGCCGGCGGCCTCGCTCGACGTGCTGGAGGCGATCCGCCCCGTCCGCCCGAACCGCAGGGCATTGGCGATCTCGCAGGACCGGATCCCGGAAAAAGACTTCCTTACCTCTCTGGGCCTGCAAACCGCGCCCTATGCCCGTGTCACCGATGCCGCAAGTCTGGCCGCAGCCATCGACAGCATCGGTCTGCCCGCCATTCTGAAAACCACCCGCCTTGGCTATGATGGCAAGGGGCGGGCGGGGATCATGACCGCCGAAGAGGCCCCGGCTGCCCTTGCCGCGATGCAGGGGGCCGAGGCGGTGCTGGAAGGCTTTGTCGATTTCAGCTTCGAGGCCAGCGGGATCGCCGCGCGTGGACTGGATGGATCAGTGGCCTGTTTTGATCCGGGCGAGAATGTGCATCGGGGCGGCATTCTGCACAGCACAACCGTACCCGCGCGGCTGTCGCCCGCGCAACGCACCGATGCGGTGCTGCTGGCGGCGCGCATCCTGACGGCACTGGATTATGTCGGCGTCATGGGGGTTGAGCTTTTTGTCACCGGCAAGGGGCTGATCGTGAACGAGATCGCCCCCCGCGTCCATAACGCTGGCCATTGGACGCAACAGGGCTGCGCGGTGGACCAGTTCGAGCAGCATATCCGCGCGGTTGCCGGCTGGCCCCTGGGCGATGGCAGCCGCTTTGCCGATGTGGTGATGGAAAACCTGATCGGCGATGATGTCGGGCGTGTGCCGGCACTGGCGAAAGAGCGCAATGTCTCGATCCACCTCTATGGCAAGGCCGATGTAAAACCGGGCCGCAAGATGGGCCATATCAACCGGGTGACGCGCGGCATCTGATGACCCGCAAAGGGGCGCCGGCCTCGGGGGCATCGAACCCCCTCTGCCGGCCCTGCCGGGGACAGGGTGCGGCGTCACTCAGGCTGTGGCATCCGATGAGGGAAGCAACTGCACGCCATTGATCTGCCAGCCCTCTGGCGTCTCGATCATCTGATAATCCAGCACATGTCGGCGGCCCTGCTGATCGGTGATCAGCACCCTTTGCCACAGCCGCCCGCCAACCTCTCGCAGGTCGAGCATTTTCACATCCGCGGGCCGATGCACCATCGGATAGCCCTGCTGTACCATCCGTCCGAAATTCTCGGGCGAACCGAACAGCATCTGGATAGTAGGCGAGGCATAGTCAAAAGCCGCCGCGAAATCGTCGCGCAGAAAGGCGTCGATCTGGCTCTGGATGGTCGAGCGGATCGGGGCCTCTTGGGCGGCCGGCGGCAGGCCAAGCAAGAGAGCGGTCAGCGACAGGGGGAAGAAGCGCATGGCATCGGGCCTTTCGCAAGGTCGTCTGCCAAAGACTAGGCCGTCAAGCGCCCCGGTCAAGGTGCGGCAAAGGCGAAATGAATGGCGATGCTGTCGATGACATAATAGCCGGCATGGATCGCAAGGCTGAACAGAAACCCGTGCCGCAGGTTCAGCAGCAGCCAAGGGGCAAGGCCGCCGAACAGGGTCGCCGCCACCGAATAGCGCAGGACGTAAAGCGGGTTGGGATAGGAAAAGGCCAGCGTCAGGTGAAAACCCCCAAAGAGCAGCGCCACCAGCAGGCCAATCCGCAGGGTGCCGAGGCCAAGGTCACGCAGTGCCAGCACCAGCGCCGCCATCAGGATCTGCTGGCACAGGATCTCGATCGCCTTGGGCAGGAAATACCACGAATTCGCCCAGAAGAATTCAACCGGATCGGCACTTCGGGTCCAGACCATAGCCGGCAATCGCGGCAGGACGAACAGCGCGAAACCGGCAAAGCCGATGGCCAGCGCCGCGATGGCGGCGATCCGCGTCGGGGTCAGGCTCAGATCCCCTGCCCGGCGAAAATTGCCCCGGAACACGGCAAAGACCGCCAGCGACCAGAGCGCGTAATAGCCGGCAAAGGCCAAGGGCGCGTCGTTATAGCCCACTTCGGCCCGCAGCAGCGGCTCAAGCTCGAAATAGCCAAGGCTGGACAGGGTCCAGGCCCCGGCGATCACGGCAATGGTAAAACCGAGGTTGCGAAGCGCGGTTGCGGGGGGCACAACCGCCATCGGCTTAGCCCACCAAAGCGCCTGACAGGCCCTTGTCGATCAGCGCCACCGACTCTTTCACGCCGTAAAGCGCGACAAAGCCGCCAAAGCGCGGGCCTTCGCTGGCGCCCAACAGCACCTCATACAGCGCCTTGAACCAGTCGCGCAGCGGTTCAAACCCGTGATCCTTGCCCACGGCAAACACCATGGATTGCAGGGCATCGGCATCGGCGCCCCCCTCCCACGCGACCAGACGGGCGCGCAGATCCTCTATTGCGGCGCGTTCCTTGGCATCGGGCAGACGGAAGGTCCGGGTCGGTGCGATCTTGTCGGCGAAATAGCGCACGGCAAAACCGGCGGCGGCGTCGAGATCAGGGTGCGTTTCGGGCGAAGCCTCGGGCGCATAGGCGCGGATATAGCCCCAAAGCCCCTTGGCATCCGTCGCCCCCGCGACCGAGGCGAGATTGAGCAGCATCGAGAAGGGCACCACCATCTTCGATTCCGGCGGGTTGCCGCCGTGGATGTGCCAGACGGGGTTGTTCACCTGCTGATCCACATCCTGATCCGGGTAGGCGCGCAACTGCTGGTGATATTCATCCACCGCGCGCGGGATCACATCGAAATGCATCCGCTTGGCGGTCTTGGGCTTTTGATACATGAAGTAGGACAGGCTTTCCGTCGCTGCATAGGTCAGCCATTCGTCGATGGTCAGGCCATTGCCCTTGGACTTCGAGATCTTCTGGCCCTGATCGTCGAGGAACAGCTCATAGGTCATGTGGTTCGGCTTCTTGCCGCCCAGAACCTCGCAGATCCCGTCATAGATGGGCGTGTTGGTCGAGTGGTCCTTGCCATACATCTCAAAATCCACACCCAGCGCCGCCCAACGGGCACCGAAGTCGGGCTTCCATTGCAACTTCACATGACCGCCCGTCACCGGCAGCGTCCATTCGCGACCGTCCTCATCGTCAAAGGTGATGGTGCCATCCTTGGCATTCACCTCTTTCATCGGCACATACAGCACCCGCCCCGTTTCCGGATGAATGGGCAAAAAGGCCGAATAGGTCTGCTGACGCTCTTCCCGCAGGGACGCCAGCATGATTTTCATGATCGCATCATAACGCTCGGCGCACAGGCGCAGCGTGTCATCGAACCGACCGGATTTGTAGAATTCGGTGGCGCTGATGAATTCATACTCAAACCCGAAGGTATCGAGGAACCGGCGCAGCATGGCGTTGTTGTGGTGGCCAAAGCTGTCATATTCGCCAAACGGATCGGGCACCGAGGTCAGCGGGCGTTGCAGGTGTTCGCGCAGCATTTCCGGGTTCGGCACATTGTCCGGCACCTTGCGCATACCGTCCACATCGTCGGAAAAGCAGATCAGACGGGTCGGAATGTCCGAGATCACCTCAAAGGCGCGGCGGATCATCGTGGTCCGCGCCACCTCGCCAAAGGTGCCGATATGCGGCAGACCCGAGGGGCCATAGCCGGT
>CALLZQ010000372.1 GCA_937858255.1 uncultured Tabrizicola sp. | reverse complement strand
GGGGGTTGGCCCCCGGGGGCGCAATAATAGGCACTTATTCCGCCGCCCGGCGCGCCAGCCGTCTGCCCGCCAGTCTGATCGTTGTGGGGTCGGGTGCCATCGGCATCGAATTCGCCAGCTTTTATGCGCGGCTGGGCAGCAAGGTCACCGTGGTTGAGGCGATGGAGCGGATACTGCCCGCCGAAGATGCCGAGATTGCCGCCCTCGCGCGCAAGCGCCGTGAAAGGACTGGGAGCAGTTTTGTCGAGGGGGCGATGGTCGAGGGGGCGGTGAAATCGGCCCAAGGCGTCACCGCGCGGCTGCGACTGAAGGATGGCAAGCTGGTCGAGCAAACCGCCGAGGTGCTGCTGTCGGCTGCCGGGGTCGTCGGCAATACCGAAGGCTTGGGGCTAGAGGCGCTAGGCGTTGCCACCGACCGGGGCTGCGTCAAGGTCGATGCGCGCGGTGCCTCTTCGGTGCCCGGTATCTGGGCGATTGGCGATGTCGCCGGCCCGCCGATGCTGGCGCACAAGGCCAGCCATGATGCGCTGACGACCCTTGCCGCGATTGCGGGTGAGGCGGTGCATCCCACGGCCCCCTCCTCGATCCCGCGTTGCACCTATTGCGATCCGCAGATCGCCAGCATCGGATTGACCGAGGCGCAGGCCGGGGCGAACGGGCGCAAGCTGCGGGTCGGGCGCTTCCCCTTTGCCGCCAATGGCAAGGCGATTGCGCTGGGCGAAGCCGAGGGTCTGGTCAAGGTGATCTTCGATCAGGCAACGGGAGAGTTGCTGGGCGCCCATATGGTCGGGCCAGAAGTGACCGAGATTCTGGCGGCCCTGTCGGTCGGCATGTCGGTCGAGGCGACGGATGAGGCCCTGGCCGAAACCATCCTCGCCCATCCGACCCTGTCGGAAAGCCTGCACGAGGCGGTTTTGTCCGCGATGGGCCGGGCGATCCATATCGCGTGACGCCCGGCATTGAAAAACCGGCGCGCTGGTGATCAGCGCGCCGGTTTTGCCCTGCAACAGGCAATGCACTCAGTCAATTTCGGTGCGGTGACGCTGCCGCAGTACCTGTCCCACAGCTTCGACCTCGCTGCTCTGGTGCGCCGCGTCCCATCCCAGCACCGCACCACAAATCCCGGCCAGTTCCGCAAGCGTTTCACGCGTCATACCGCCGTCGAAGGGCATCCGGGTACGGCGCAGCACCATGTCCTCGAGACGCCCCATCCGGCTGGTCTCGGCCAGCCAGCGGATTTCGCCGCGCGTATATTGCGTGCCCGCGACCATGGCGGCATCGCGCTGGACAGCGGCCGCCGCCTCGTTCGCGCGGCTGCCATAGCGATCAACCAGCCGCGCAGCCAATCCGGGCGCCAGACCCTGCCCCGTCAGTTCTTGCACCAGCCGGGCAGCAGCACCGGGCAGATCCATGCCCCTGCCGCCACCAATCGGCAATTCCAGCGTGCTGCCCGCCCGCCGCAGCCCCAGCAACGGCAGAATGCGGTCGGCAAGCTGCTCGGCACAGGCGCGATAGGTGGTCCATTTGCCACCGACCAGCACCATCAGATCAAAGGGCCGCCCCTGATCGCGCGGCAGATGGTGAAAGCTGTGATCACGGCTGATCGCCCCTGTCACCGCACTGCCCGAGGCCGGCAGCGGCCGAATGCCCGCATAGGTATAGCTGATGTCGGCGCGCCGAAAATTCGCCCCAGGCAAAACCTCGGCGGTCACGCGAAAGATATAGTCGATCTCATCATCAGAGCATCGTGCCTGATCCGGGTCACTGGCGCGAATATCCGTCGTGCCCATCAGGATATGATCCGCATCAATCGCGTAAATCAGGCAGGCCCGGTAATCTGCGGTCTCGAAATACAGCATCCGCCCCCCCAGACCCTGCACCAGATCGGGCCGGCGCAGAATAAGGTGCGACCCCAGCGTGCCGCCCATATAAGCCGTATCCAGCCCCAGCGCCGCATTCACCCGGTCGACCCAGACGCCGGAACAGTTCACCACCAGACGCGGCCTTATACTGTGCCGCGCGTCACTCAGCCGGTCGGTCAGGGTGATCTGCCCGCCCGTCACCCCTGTCACCTCGACATGGTTCAGCGCCAGCGAGGCCGGGCACTCTGCCTCGGCATCGGCAATCACTTCCAGCGCCAGCCATTCGGGATGCACCAGCCTTGTGTCGTAATATTCGGCCACCGCCCGCACCTTGGGCGACAGGCCCGGCACCAGACGGCGCCCCGCCCGCGCCGAATAGAGCCGATGCCCCGGCATCCGCCCATTCCCCCGGCCAAAGCGATCAAAGAAGGTCAGCCCGATCTTGACCGGTACGATTCCCTTGGGGCCGGGGTCTTTCTTCAGCTTGAGAAACCGCAGCCCCGCCGAGAGAAGCCCGCCAAACAGGCTATAGGCCGGCACCAGCACGGGCAGGGGGCGGACCAGATGCGCCGCGTTTTTCAGCAGGGCATTGCGTTCGATGACCGATTCCCGCACCAGCGCGAATTCGCCCGTTTCTAGATAGCGCAGCCCGCCATGGATCAGCCGGGATGATGCCGCGCTGGTCCCCGAGGCGAAATCGCCTTTTTCCACCAGCAGGCAGGCGATCCCCTGATGCGCCAACTCCCGATAAAGGCCGATTCCATTGATTCCCCCGCCAATGATCAGCACGGGGCCATCCCCCTCTCGCAGCGCGTCCAGACGCGCAGAGATTGTCTTTCTGGGCTGCAAGCTCGGTTCCCCCTCTCGATCTGGCTGATCTGACAAATATTTTTTCTCTTATTGCAGGATTTTCGCGGTTATGCCGCAAAAGATAAAAATAAGCTACTGCCATAGTTGAATATTCAAAGTAAAAAATTTTCTTTCATGAATGTTGACATGTGCCGTGTCTTGGGTAGGGTTTCCCTGCGGAATGGGGGGGCAACCAGATCACCCGGCCGCCAGAATGCTGTCGCTGGGCTCTGTGGGAGGGGAAGGGCGATGACCGGATATTATCTGGGAATCGATGCCGGGGGGACCATGACCAAGGTCGCCCTCATTGATACCGAGGGTCACGAACACGGGGCCGAGTTTACCCCGAATATCATGCACCTGCCGCATCCCGGCTGGACAGAACGCGATGCCGAGGCGATGTGGCAGGCGACCTGTGGCTGCATCCGCACGCTGCTGACGCGCATGGCGATCGCACCGGCGCAGATTCTTGCCGTGACCCCGACGGGATATGGTGGCGGCGGCTATTTCGTCGATGCCGGGGGCAAGCCAACCCGCAACGCCATCGTCTCGACCGATACGCGGATCGCACCGCTGCTGGCCCAGTGGAACCGCGAGGGAACGGGGGCGAAAATCCGCGCCGTCATCGGCCAGCAGAACTGGGGCGGGCAGACGTTGGGTCTGATGGCCTGGATCGACCGCAATGAACCCGAGGTAGCAGCCCGCACCCGTCATGTGCTGGGCTGCAAGGATTTCCTGCGGCTGCGGCTCTGCGGTGACATCTCGACCGCCCCGACCGATGCGGGCTGCGCCGGGCTGCTGACCCCGGCCACCGGCCACTATGCGCCAGAGGCATTGGCGCTGGCTGGCATCGCCCATTGGCAAGACAAATTGCCCCCGCTGGGGCCGGGAACCGAGATCGTGGGTGGCATCAGCGCCGAGGCCGCCGCACAAACCGGGCTGGCACGCAATACGCCGGTGGTCCGGGGGGGTTATGATGTGGTGGGTTGCACGCTGGCAACCGGGGTCACGGCGACCGATCAACTGGCGGCGGTGGCGGGCACTTTTGCCATTCACTCAACCCTTCACGCCGCGCCCTGCCTCGACCCGCTGCCGACCATCCAGACCCCCTATCCGGTCGAGGGGCTGACGATCGCCAGCATGGCCACCCCTACCTCGGCCAGCAATCTGGAGTGGCTGCGCCGCACCATGCTGGGCCATCAAATCGCCGAAGCCGAGCGTCAGGGCCGCAGCCTCTATGATCTGGCCAATGAGATGATCGCCGCCACGATGGGTGGGCCGAATGACATCCTCTTTGCCCCCTTCATTTTTGGCGGGCCCGAGGGTGCGCCGGCCGGGATGGTCGGACTGCGGGCGGATCATGGCATGGCCGATATTTTGCGCGCGGGCTATGAGGGCGGGGTTTTTTCCCACCGCTCGGACATGGATTACCTGCTGGGCGGGCCGCAATCGGCCTCTGTCCACCGCCTGCGTCTGGCCGGGGGCGCGGCCAAGAGCGATCTGTGGTCGCAGATGTTCGCCGACGGGCTGCGCCTGCCGGTCGAGATGGCCGAGGGCGATGAGCTGGGTATCAAAGGCGCCGCGCTTTGCGCCGCCGTCGCCCTGGGCCATGCGCCCGACATGGCGGGGGCCATTGCCCGCATGGTGCGCGTGGCACGCCGCAAAGACCCTGATGCCGCGCGCAGTGCAGAGCTTGACGCCAAATTCGCCCGCTATCGGCAATTCGTCGCGGCGCTGGTGCACCTCGGGGCCGCCGCGCCCGAAAGGCAAATCGAACATGCTTGAACTTGACGGGATCGAACTGGCCGGC
>CALLZQ010000371.1 GCA_937858255.1 uncultured Tabrizicola sp. | reverse complement strand
CCCCCCGCGCGGAGGCCCCCCCCCCCCGCCAAAAAACCCAACCCCCGCCAACCCCCCCGGGGCGCGCCCGGCCCGCAACCCCGCCGAAAAGCCCAGTGGAAACCCGGTAGAGAAATCCGCGCCCGAAGGCGAGCGCATCGCCAAGGTCCTGTCGCGGGCCGGTATCGCCTCACGGCGCGAGGCCGAGCGGCTGATCGAGGCCGGTGAGGTCAAGGTCAATGGCAAACTGGTGACCTCCCCCGCGCTGAACATCGGGCCGCGCGACAAGGTGACGGTCTCGGGTCAGCCCGTCGGGGCACCGGAACCGGCGCGGCTGTGGCTCTACTACAAGCCTGAGGGGCTGGTGACATCGGCCTCGGACGAAAAGGGGCGCGATACTGTCTTTGACCACCTGCCCGAGGATATGCCCCGGGTGATGTCGGTCGGGCGGCTCGATCTCAATTCCGAGGGGCTGTTGCTCCTGACCAATGACGGCGCGCTGAAGCGGCAACTGGAACTGCCCTCGACCGGTTGGCTGCGGAAATACCGCGTGCGGGTCAAGGGCAACCCGACCGACCCGGAACTGGATCCGCTGCGCAAGGGAATCACGGTCGAGGGTGAGCGGTTTCAGCCGATGGAGGTCATGCTCGACCGCCATCAGGGCGCGAATGCCTGGCTGACCGTGGGCCTGCGCGAGGGCAAGAACCGCGAGATCCGCCGCGCCATGACGGAAATCGGCCTGACGGTGAACCGGCTGATCCGCATCAGCTATGGCCCGTTCCGGCTGAACGAGTTGAAACCGGGCGAGGTCGAGGAGGTGCGCGCCCGCGTGCTGCGCGATCAACTTGGCGCCCTGATGCCGGACGCACCCGAGGGGGCCGAGGCGCCCCGCACCACCGGGCGCAGACCGGCAAAGCCTGAACCTGAGGGCACGCGGTCAAAACCCGTTGTCCGCCGGCCTTCGTCGAACCCCGCGGTCCGCGCGCGGGACGCCGCCCGCCCCGGCGCCCCGCGCAGCCGCGCCCGCCCGGCAGAGGACGCTCCGGGGCGTGTCACCTCGGCCACCGGGCGCGCCGGGCTGAAATCGCTGTCACAAAGCTGGAAAAGGGCGACAGAGGGCGACGATAACGCCGCTCGCCCCGCAAGGCCCCCGCGCCGGCAGGCGGATGACGTGCGAGCCAAGGCGCCCCGACGCGCCGCCCCGGCGGACGGCGCCACCAAGGCGCCCCGGCGCCACGCGGAAACAGCAGAGCGTCCCGCCTCAAAAACTTCACGCAGCAAGGCCGGGGCCAGCGAACGGCCCAAGACCGCAGCGCCAACCCGCAGTCGCAAACCCCTTGATGGCACGCCGCCCAAATCCCCTTCACGCGCAGGCGGCAAGCCGGGCGCGACCAGCCGCACCCCCGGTCGCGGCGGCAATGGCACTGGCGGACCTGCGCGGCAGGATCGCAGTGGGCCGAAACGAGGCAAGTGAAGCCCTGATCCGAGGGGGAAAGCAAAGCCTTGCTTCCCCCCCAGCTTGCTCTGGCCAGCATTTGCCCCATCTCCTATAGTCTGGGTGTCGGGCCACGCACAGGGGTGGGGCCGCAGAGCGGGAAAGGCCGGGAATGTCGGGCAAGGGTTTGCAGAACCTCGCGTTTCTTCTGCTGATCGGATTGACGGCCTATGTGGCCTTTGGGGCGGGGCTGTGATGGCACAGCGGTTTGGCGGCAAATATAGCCCCGATGGCACACAATCGCCGCGCCCGGCAACCAACCCGGCGCCCAATGCCTTTGACCACATGCACCCGGCCAAGGCAGGCGCGCGTTCAACCATCCTGTTCTTTTTGCCGCTGATGTTTTTGCCCGGCGCCTTTACCGGCACCCCCCGCGAGTTGATCGCGGGGCTGGCGGCGACCGGGCTGATGCTCCTCAGCGCTTGGCTGACGCGGGAGGGGCTGGTCGCCGAGGCTGCCTATGCGGCACGCACCATCGCCCGGCGCCCGGCCCTGCCGCGCAAGATGCTTGGCGCGGTGATGACCGGCTTTGCGCTGATGGCGGCGGGCTTTGGCGACACCTCGGGCCCGGTTTTCCCCATCCTCTTTGGCCTGATCGGTGCCGCGCTGCATTTCGGCAGTTTTGGCGCCGACCCGATGCGCGACAAGGGCGCCGAGGGGATCGACAGCTTTCAGTCCGACCGGGTAGCCCGGGCGGTGGATGAGGCGGAAAAGCATCTGACCGCCATGAAGGACGCGATC
>CALLZQ010000370.1 GCA_937858255.1 uncultured Tabrizicola sp. | reverse complement strand
GATCCTGCTGGCCGCGCTGGGTGAGGCGGTGGTCGAGCGGGCGGGCGTTCTGAACCTCGGGGTCGAGGGGATGATGGTGCTGGGCGCATTGGGGGGCTTTGTCACCGCGGTGCATACCGGCAGCCCCGTCCTCGGCTTTGTCGGCGGGGCGGCGGCGGGGGCTGCGCTGAGCCTCGTCTTTGCGGCGCTGACGCAGGTGTTTCTGGCCAATCAGGTGGCAACCGGGCTGGCGCTGACTTTGTTCGGACTAGGGGTCAGCAGTCTGGGCGGCCAAGGCTACAACGGCATCAAGCCGCCCGCGACCGGGGCGCTGTTCCCCGAGGCCCTGGCGAAACTGCCGGTGGTCGGCCCCATCGTCTTTGGTCACGACTGGGTGGTTTACCTGTCGATTCTTCTGGTCGCGGTGGTCTGGTGGGTGTTGCGCGCCACGCGGTTGGGGCTGATCCTGCGCGCTGTGGGCGAAAGCCATGAGGCCGCCCATGCCCTCGGCTACCGCGTCAACCGCATCCGTCTGGGCGCCATCGTCTTTGGCGGCGCCATGGCGGGTCTGGGCGGCGCCTATGTCAGCCTGGTGCGAGTGCCGCAGTGGGTGGATGGCATCACCGCCGGCGCCGGCTGGATCGCCCTTGCCATCGTGGTCTTTGCCAGTTGGAAACCATGGCGCGTGCTGATCGGCGCCTATCTTTTCGGCGGCATCACCGTGCTGCAACTGAACCTTCAGGTGGCCGGCTCTGCCATTCCGGTCGAGTACTTGTCCATGGCCCCCTATCTGATAACCATCCTTGTGCTGGTCATCATGTCCGCGGGCCGCAGGGGCAAGGCTAATGGTGCGCCTGCCAGTCTGGGACAAAACTTTCACGCCTCGCGCTGAGGCTTCAACACGCGGCACGCCCCGGAAGGGCACCGCCAAAACGGGGAGAAAACACATGAATCGCAGAACTTTGCTGGCAACCGCCGCACTGGGCCTTGGCCTTGCCTTTGGTGGCGCGGCACAGGCCGAGGGGATGGACAAGGTCAAGGCCTGCTTCGTCTATGTCGGTCCGATCGGCGATGGCGGCTGGACCTATCAGCACCATCAGGGCGCTCTGGCCGTGCAAGAGGCCTATGGCGACAAGGTTGAAATCCAGTATCAGGAAAACGTGCCCGAGGGCGCCGATGCCGAGCGCGTGCTGACTCAGATGGCGCTGGGTGGCTGCAACATCATCTTCACCACCTCGTTCGGCTATATGGACCCGACCAACGCGGTCGCGGCCAAATTCCCGGATGTGAAGTTCGAGCATGCCACCGGCTTCAAGCGCGAGCATGCCAATGTCTCGATCTATAACGCCCGCTTTTACGAAGGCCGCGCCGTGCAGGGCACCATCGCTGGCCGCATGACCAAATCGAACAAGATCGGCTACATCGCCTCGTTCCCGATCCCCGAAGTGATCATGGGCATCAACAGCTATTACCTGCATGCCAAGAAGGTGAACCCGAATGTCGAGCTGTCGGTGGTCTGGGCCTTTACCTGGTTCGACCCGGCGAAAGAGGCCGATGCCGCCAAGGCGCTGATTGATCAGGGCGTGGACGTGATCGCCGCCCATACCGACTCGACCGCGCCTCTGGCCGAGGCTGCCAAGACCAATGGTGCGGTCATCGGCTTTGGTCAGGCCTCGGACATGAGCGAGTACAAGGACGGCCCGCGCGTTTCCTCGATCATCGACAACTGGGCGCCCTATTACGTCAAGCGCGTCGGCGCTGTGCTGGACGGCACCTGGGAATCGATCGACGCCTGGGAAGGCATTGCCGGTGGCGAGGTCGAAATCGGCGAGATCACCGCAGCCGTGCCGGCCGAGGTCAAGGCCGAGGCCGAGGCGCTGCGCGACGCGATTGCCGCGGGCACCTATCACCCCTTCACCGGCCCGATCAACAAACAGGACGGCAGCGCCTGGCTGGCCGAGGGCCAGACCGCCCCGGACGGCGACCTGCTCGGCATGAGCTTCTATGTCGAGGGCATCACCGGCGACATCCCGAAGTAATTCCGGCAAGAAACCAAGGTCAAAGGCCCGCGATTGCGGGCCTTTTTCCATTTCTCGCGGCAGTGTGTCGCAGATGGCATTCCATTGCATACATTCAAATGTTTATATGTATTTTGAAGGAGGCAAAAGCGGAGGAGAGTCGCATGGCGCGTGTCGTCGTATTGGGGGCGGGGCTTGGCGGGGCCATCATGGCCTATGAGGTCAAGGACCAGCTTCGCAAGGAAGATACGGTGACGGTTGTCACCAAGGATCCACATTACCATTTCGTGCCCTCGAACCCTTGGGTTGCCGTCGGCTGGCGTGCGCGGGAGGAGATCACCGTCGATCTGGCGCCGACGATGAAGAAAAAGGGGATCAACTTCATCCCCGTCGCCGCCGAGCGTCTGCATGCCGACGAAAACCGCATCGAACTGGTGAATGGCGAGTCGGTCAGCTATGACTATCTGGTGATCGCCACCGGGCCGGAACTGGCCTTTGACGAGATCCCGGGCTTTGGCCCGCATGGTGGCCATACCCAGTCGGTCTGCCATATCGACCACGCCGAAGAGGCTCGCAAGGTCTTTGAGGAACTGGTCAAGAACCCCGGCCCGGTGATCATCGGCGCGGCGCAAGGCGCAAGCTGCTTTGGCCCGGCCTATGAATTCCTGTTCATCCTCGAAACGGCGCTGCGCCGCGCGAAAATCCGCGACAAGGTGCCGATGACCTTTGTCACGTCAGAGCCCTATATCGGCCATCTGGGTCTGGAGGGGGTGGGTGACACCAAGGGTCTGTTGGAATCCGCGATGCGCGAAAAGCACATCAAATGGATGACCTCGACCAAGGTGAAAAAGGTCGAGGCCGGCAAGATGACCGTTGAGGAAATCGCCGATGACGGCAGCTCGAAGGGCGAGAAAGAACTGCCCTTCGCCTTTTCGATGATGCTGCCGGCGTTCCGCGGCATCAAGCCGGTGCGTGATATCGAGGGGCTGTCGAACCCGCGCGGCTTTACCATCGTGGATCAGCACCAGCAGAACCCCAAGTACAAGAATATCTTCGCCGTCGGCGGCTGCGTCGCCATCCCGCCGATGGGGCCGACCCCGGTGCCGGTGGGCGTGCCGAAAACCGGCTTCATGATCGAATCCATGGTGACAGCCACCGCCCATAACATCGGCAACATCGTGCGTGGCAAGGAACCCGATCAAGTCGGCACCTGGAATGCCGTCTGC
>CALLZQ010000369.1 GCA_937858255.1 uncultured Tabrizicola sp. | reverse complement strand
TTCGTGCGCGGCCAAGATCAGATACTGGCCGACGGTGGCGAGCCCGCCGATCAGGCTGGACAGGACCAACGTGAACACCGGGCGCGTCCAGCCCGGCAGCCGCCCGACCGCGGCATGGCGGTCCACCTCCCGGAACCCGGCAATCAGGGCGACGGTGGCGGCAAAGGACATCTGGAACCCCGGTTCCAGCAAGGCCTCTGGTTGCCACAGCAACAGCACAATCCCCGCAATCGCGACTGAGCGCAGGGTCAGCGCCTTGCGGTCCAGCAAAACCGCCCCCAGCATCACAGCCACCATGATGAAGGCCCGCTCTGTCGCGACATTCGCCCCCGACAGGGCGAGGTAGAAAGCCGCGACCCCCAGCGAAACCACCGCCGCCACCTTTTTGCTGTTCAAGCGCAGCGCCAGCCAGGGGATCAGCGCCACACCGTAGCGGATCAGCGCAAAGACGAAGGTGATCAGAAACGCAAGGTTCATCCCCGAGATCGCCAGAAGATGAGCGAGCGAGCTGTCGCGCAGATCCTGTACTGTCGCCTGGGTGATGCCCGAGCGGTCTCCGGTC
The DNA here is from genome assembly GCA_937858255.1 of uncultured Tabrizicola sp. Lineage (GTDB taxonomy): Bacteria > Pseudomonadota > Alphaproteobacteria > Rhodobacterales > Rhodobacteraceae > Pseudotabrizicola. The sequence goes on along the minus strand of CALLZQ010000369.1, from coordinate 1,575 downwards.
ATGGCCCCAGCCGCAAAGGCCCCGGCTTGCGAAGGCATTGCCTGCATCATGGCCGCAGACAAATGACTGCGCAGCCGGTCAACCGGGCGCGCCCCCGCCTCTGCCGGCGCCCAGAGCATCACCGGCGCCGTACTGTAGCCGACCGCGCCGAGGCTGTCGAAATAGGCCATACGGCGAAAGTCAAAGGCGCCCGGCTCGACTGGCCCATTGGGGGCGGTCAGATGCGCCGTCAGCATCACCACCTCGCCGGGTCGCGCCTGATGCCCGGGATCCTTGCCCCGCAGCGCGACACGCACCCGCGCGGGCCGGCGGTCAGGGCCCACCCGATCCAGCCACACCCGGTCAAGCGTCAGGCGAAGGGCATCGGTCTGGCTGCGGTCAATCTCGACCACGCGGCCCGTCACCGGGCCATAATAGCGAAAGGTCAGCATCGGCGCGTCGACCACCGCCAGCCGCACCCCGCAGGCAAGCCACCCAAGCGCCAGGCAGACCAGCACCGCCACCACCGGCTGCAAGAGTGGGGGCCCGCCCCCCAAGAAAACCCCCCCGGTGGCCACACCCCCCCCCGCCACGCCGTAAGAAATCGGCCCCGGCTCGGAGATCGGGGCGAACCACAGGCCGATTCCCGTGGCCAGAAACACCGTAATCCAGGGAAACAGCAGACCGCGCGCCCCGGCGAGCAGGATCAGCGGGCTCAGCGCCCGGTCGATCAGCCTGTCTTGCCGCCCCGCCACCTTGTTTCCCGTGCCTCCAGGCCCTAGAACCGGCGCCAAGCATCCGCAGTCCTGGTTTCCGAAAGGTTAACGCCGCCCATGTCCCAGATCGTCACCCGCTTTGCCCCCTCGCCCACTGGCTATCTGCATATCGGCGGCGCGCGGACGGCCCTGTTCAACTGGCTTTTCGCGCGCGGACGGGGCGGGAAATTTCTGCTGCGGGTCGAGGACACTGACCGCGAGCGCTCGACCCCCGAGGCGACGGCGGCAATCCTTCAGGGGCTGCGGTGGCTCGGCCTCGACTGGGATGGCGAGGCGGTCAGCCAGTTCGCCCGCAAGGATCGCCATGCCGAGGTTGCACATGAAATGCTGGCGCGCGGCACGGCCTATAAATGCTTTTCAACCGCCGAAGAGATTGCCGCCTTTCGCGCCGCGCAAGAGGCGGCAGGCGTCAGCTATGCGGTGTTTCAGAGCCCCTGGCGCGAGGCCGATCCCGCTACCCATCCCGATGCGCCTTATGCCATCCGCATGAAAGCCCCCCGCACAGGCGAAACCGTGATCGAAGATGCCGTTCAGGGAAGTGTAACCTTTCGCAACGATCAGTTGGACGACATGATTGTGCTGCGCTCGGACGGGACACCGACTTATATGCTGGCCGTGGTGGTCGATGATCACGACATGGGCGTCACCCATGTCATTCGTGGCGATGACCATCTGAACAATGCCGCCCGGCAAAGCATGGTCTATCAGGCGATGGATTGGGCCATTCCGGTCTGGGCGCATATTCCGCTGATCCATGGCCCGGACGGCAAAAAGCTGTCGAAGCGTCACGGCGCGACGGCGGTTGGCGATTATCAGGCGC
>CALLZQ010000368.1 GCA_937858255.1 uncultured Tabrizicola sp. | reverse complement strand
CGGGCAAGGTGAACCCGACGCAGGCCGAGGCGCTGACCATGGTCTGCGCCCATGTGATGGGCAATGACGCGGCGGTGGGATTTGCGGGCAGCCAGGGTCATTTCGAGCTGAACGTCTATAACCCGATGATGTCTTATAATGTGTTGCAGAGCATGCAGCTTCTGGGCAATGCCGCCAGCGCGTTTACCGACAACATGGTGGTCGGCACGCAGGCGAATGTGGCGCGGATCGACAAGCTGATGAAGGAATCGCTGATGCTGGTGACGGCACTGGCGCCCACCATCGGCTATGACAACGCAACCAAGGTGGCCAAGACCGCGCACAAGAACGGCACCACGCTGCGCGAAGAGGCGATTGCCCTTGGCTTTGTCGATGGCGAGACCTTTGACCGCATTGTCCGCCCCGAAGACATGATCGGCCCCAAAGGCTGAGACAGATGGCGGAGATCATCAACCTCCGCACCGCGAAAAAGCAGGCGGCCCGCGCGGCCGCCCGCAAATCCGGCGATGCCAATGCCGCCAAATTCGGGCGCAGCAAGACCGAGCGCCGCCTGAACGATACCCGCAACGAAAAGGCAACCCGCGACCTTGAGGCACATCGCCGCGAGGGGGAAGACGGCGAGGCCCCCTCAGGCGATTAAGGCTTCATTCACCTCGTTGCGGCAGGCTCCTCGTGACCGGAGGTGTCCCATGCAAACTCTGTCTTTGCCAATTTCACCCGAGCGCTGGATGGTCCAGCTCTTTTCGGCCCGCAGCGCCGCCGAAGGCGGGATCGTACGGCGCAAGATCACCGATGTTGAAAGATTTGTAGGGCGCGAGCGTTTCTTGTCCGAAGTCCGGCGCCGGGGCTATCGCACTGTCGAGAACGCCGGCCAATTCATCATCTTCTGCAACCGCCAGCCCGTCCGCCTGCTGGAATGATCGCGGCAAATCTTTTGAAAAGATTTGCAAAATCCTTCAAAGGATTTTGCGACCCCACGGGAAATGCGATAAAATGGCCACATGACCGCGCGTCCCGTGAAACATTCGCTGACCCTGCATGGGCATCGCACCAGCGTGTCGCTGGAGGCGGCCTTCTGGCAGGCCTTTCGTGAGATTGCAGAGCGGCGCGGGCAAACCATCAATGCGCTTGCCGCCGAGATCGACGCCACACGACAGGGCGATGCGGGGCTGGCCTCGGCCATTCGCGTTTACATCCTGAAACACTACCGCGACGCCAGACAGGCGGATGGCGGGCATCCCGCGCTCTGACCCCGCCAGGCAGCGGAATTTCCCCTCGCGCAGACTGGCGCCGCGTTATCTTTTGCGCTATGCCGCCGCCAATCCAGCCAGCCGGAGTGCGCCCCATGAAAGCCGCCGTCGTTACCTTCCCCGGGTCGAACTGTGACCGCGACCTTGCCGTCGCCTTTGAGCGGGCCGGGTTTGCTGTGGCGCGGGTTTGGCACAAGGACAGTGCGCTGCCACCGGGTGTGGATGTGGTTGGCGTGCCGGGCGGCTTTTCCTTTGGCGATTATCTGCGCTGCGGTGCCATTGCCGCCCAGTCGCCGATTGCTGCCGCGGTCAAGGCCCATGCGGCCAGGGGCGGCTATGTCCTCGGCATCTGCAACGGCTTTCAGGTGCTGACGGAAATGGGTCTGTTGCCGGGCGCCCTGATGCGCAACGCCGGGTTGAAATTCGCCTGCAAGCGGCAGGCCTTGCGGGTCGAGACGACGGGCAGCGCATTCACCAGCCAATATGGCCTTGGGCAGGAACTTCAGATCCCGATTGCCCATCACGACGGGAATTACACCATCGACGCCGAAGGTCTGGCGCGGCTGAAGGCCGAAGAGCGCATCGCCCTGACCTATGTCGGCAATCCCAATGGCTCGATGGCCGATATTGCCGGTGTCCTGTCCGAGAACCGCCGGGTGCTGGGCATGATGCCCCACCCCGAGCGCGCGGCCGATCCGGTGCATGGCGGCACTGATGGTGCGGGGATGTTCGCCAGCCTGATGGGCGGGATGGCGCTTGCCTGAGCCGCATCGGCTTGAGGCCCCCCGGCCCCGCGCCTAGACTCAAGGCCATGAGCGAGGCAACATCAGATCAGGGCACAGGGGGCCGGACAGCGCAGGGCGTTTCCTGGCGCATCAAGCTGATCATTGCCTTGATGTTCATGTTGGCCATCGCGGTGGTGCTGATCACCAATCGCTGGCTGACTGAGCGTTTTACCGAAACCACGCGCAACCGGGCCGAGCTGCGGTTGGCGCTTTATTCGGGCAACATGATCTCGGAATTGCAGCGGACCTCGGTGGTGCCGCTGCTGCTCTCGGGCGATCCGGTCCTGAATGACAGCCTGAAATCCGGCAATTTCAGCGCCACGTCGCAACGGCTGATCAAGGTGCAGTCGGAAATCGGTGTCGCCTCGATCATGCTGCTGGACCGTGAAGGGCGCGTGGTTGGCGCGACCAACCGCAACCAGTTGGGAACGAATTTCCGCACCGCCGCCTTTTATGTCGATGCGCTGCGGGCCAAGGACACCGTGTTCACCTCGGCCAAGCGCGAGGCGGGAGGCTTTGACTTCACCTATTCCCGCGCGGTGATGCTCGATGGCCGGGCGGCGGGGGTGATTGCCGTCGCCGTCGATCTGATGAAATACGAACGCGCCTGGGCCGGGTTTCAGGACGCCGTGCTGGTGACGGACAGTGAGGGCACGGTCATTCTGGCCCCCACCCCGCAATGGCGGGGCCTGCCGGTGACCGAGGCGCTGGCGATCCGCGCGGTGGTGGCGCTGCCCATCCTGCTC
>CALLZQ010000367.1 GCA_937858255.1 uncultured Tabrizicola sp. | reverse complement strand
GGCGCGGCTGGGGGGGGGCCGCCGCCAGAGGGGGGGCCCCCCGCCGGCCCCCCGCCACAAAACGGCGCAGCACCGCCGGATAGAGGCGGTGTTCCTGCCCCAAGACCCGCGCGGCGAGGCTGTCAGCGGTATCCCCAGCCATCACGGGCACCCGCGCTTGCCCCAGGATCGGGCCGGCATCCAGTTCTGCCGTCACCTCATGCACTGTGCAGCCCACCTCGGCATCGCCCGCGTCAAGCGCCCGCTGATGGGTGTGCAGCCCGGGATATTTCGGCAAAAGAGAGGGATGGATATTCAGCATCCGCCCCTCAAAACGCCGCACGAAATCTGGCGTCAACACCCGCATGAAACCGGCAAGGCACAGAATATCGGGCGCCGCCGCCAGCACAGGCGCCAGCAAGGCCGCCTCAAAACCGGCGCGATCCTTGCCAAAGGGCCGGTGGTCCACGGCCGCCACCGTCACCCCCATCGCGGCGGCCTTGGCAAGGCCACTGGCCGCAGGGTCATTCGAGGCCACCAGAACCGGTTGGGCATGGCCATGCGCCTGCATGTCCTCGACCAGCCGCAGCATGTTCGAGCCACCCCCGGAAATCAGGATGGCAACACGGGTCACAGCAGGCGGCCCTTGTAGATCACGTCGCCCTGCCCCTCGATGATGCGGCCAAGGGCAACCACCTCTTCACCGGCCTCTTGCAGCACTGCCGTCACCGCCGCCGCCTGATCTGCCGCGACGACGATCATCATGCCGATGCCGCAGTTAAAGGTTTTCAGCAGCTCCGGCTCGCTCATATTCGCGGTGGAGGCGAGCCAGCGGAACACCGCCGGCAATTCCCAGGCACCAAGGTCAATCTCACAGGCGAGCCCTTCGGGCAGCACGCGCGGCGGGTTCTCGGTCAGGCCGCCGCCGGTGATATGGGCAAAGCCATGCACCCCACCCGCGCGGATCGCCGCCAGTGCCTGTTTGACATACAGCCGCGTCGGCGCCAGCAGTGCCTGCCCCAACGTCCCCTCGCTGAACGGCGACGGCGCATCCCAGCCAAGGCCTGAGAGTTCCACCACCTTGCGGACAAAAGAGTAGCCGTTGGAATGCACACCCGAGGATTTGAGGCCAAGAAGGATATCGCCCGCCGCAACCCCGCGCGGCAGATCCTGCCCGCGCTCCATCGCGCCGACGGCAAAGCCCGCCAGGTCGAAATCGCCCTTGTGGTACATGCCCGGCATCTCGGCCGTTTCACCACCGATCAGCGCACAGCCCGATTGGGCACAGCCCTCGGCGATCCCCTCGACGATGGTGGTCGCCTGATCGACATCCAGTTTGCCGGTGGCAAAGTAGTCAAGGAAGAACAAGGGCTCCGCCCCTTGACACACCAGATCGTTGACGCACATCGCCACGAGGTCGATACCGATGGTGCCGACGACGCCCGTATCAATCGCAATCCGCAGCTTGGTGCCGACCCCATCGGTCGCAGCGACCAGAACCGGGTCGCTGTACCCCGCCGCCTTGAGGTCAAAGAGGCCGCCAAAACCGCCAAGACCGCCCATCACGCCTGCGCGGGTGGTGCGCTTGGCCGCCGGCTTGATCCGCTCGACAAGGGCGTTGCCCGCGTCAATATCCACGCCCGCATCGGCATAGGTCAGCCCGTTGTGGCCCGTGGTCTTGCCCTCGCTCATCGCCCGTCTCCTGATGGGAATCCGCCTGTCGCGCCCCCATACGACTTTCCCCCGCGCGGTGCAACAAAGCCGGGGGAAATCGCGCGTCGCCTTCTTGACCGGACAGGCGTATCTGTTAGGCACAGGGGCGGTAGGGGCCTGTAGCTCAATGGTCAGAGCAGGGCGCTCATAACGCCTTGGTTGGGGGTTCGAGTCCCTCCGGGCCTACCACCCCCGCCGGCGAGGCCTATTGCCGACGGTTCCAGCGGATCGACGACCACAGGCTGATCCCGATCAGGGCCGCGCCGAAGAGGCCGGTGATCACCTCGGGGATATGCACCATGGTCTGTACATACATGATCACCGACAGCACCAGAATCGCGTAAAACGCGCCATGTTCCAGATAGCGGTACTGGGCCAGCGTTCCCCGCTCGACCAGCATGATCGTCATTGAACGCACATACATCGCACCGATTCCCAGACCGATCGCAATGACGAAGAGGTTCGACGACAGCGCAAAGGCGCCGATCACCCCGTCAAAGCTGAAACTGGCATCCAGCACCTCAAGATAGAGAAAGGCCCCCAGACCGCCTTTGGCTGCGCCCGCCAGCATTTCCTGCCCCCGGTCCAGCACCCCGCCCAGCACCTCGACCAAGAGAAAGGTCAACAGCCCCCAGATCGCCGCGTGGAAAAAGGTGGTGGCATGGGCCGCACCCTCGGTCCGTTCGATCAACTCGGAAAAGATCAGCATCACCACCAGCACGAAGGCGATTTCCACCCCCTTGACCGAGGAGTATTGCGCGATTTTTTCCTCGATCCAGCGCAGCCAATGCACCTCTTTCTCACGGTCGAAGAAAAAGCTCAGTGCCACCATCATCAGGAAAGTCCCGCCAAAGGCAGCAATCGGCAGATGCGCCTCATGCATGATCCGGCTGTATTCCTCGGGCTGGCTGGCGGCCATCACCAGCGCGGTCCAGGGGCCGACATGGGCGGCAATCACCACGATCAGCAGCGGAAAGACGATCCGCATGCCAAAGACCGCGATCACGATCCCCCAGGTCAGGAAACGGTGCTGCCAGGCCGGCGTCATATCCTTCAACTTGTTCGCGTTGACGATGGCATTGTCGAAAG
>CALLZQ010000366.1 GCA_937858255.1 uncultured Tabrizicola sp. | reverse complement strand
TGTAATAGCCGCAGCCCGTGGCAAAGGCCGCCAGTTCATGCAGCGGTACGGCAATCTCGTAATCCGAGCGCGCCCCGCGCATCCAGGCCAGCCGATCCTCAAAAGCGCCGATAGCCTGATCGGCGGTGCGGCCCAGTTGCGGCGCGTATTCCCATTGCACCATTGCCCGGGTCTTCAGCATATCGGGCAGGGTGGCGGGCACATGGCGGATCTTGTAGCCCGCCGCCTCTCGGTGCCAGTCAAAGATCGCCTCGTCGATCAGGGCGCGCGGTGCCTCGGTTTCGGTCAGTTGGGTGGCCATCAGATCGGCCACCGGCTCGGGTCGTTCCGACAAGCCGAGCAGCCAGTCAGCCGAAACCCCCAAAGCCGCCGCGCAATCGGCGGCAAGCTGGGCATTGGGCAGCCGTTTGTCGGTCTGAAGCAACTGGCTGATGGTCGAGCGATCAACGCCGGTCGCCCGCGCCAGCGCGCTTTGCGACAGGGCGCGGGACGCCATCGCCTCGGCCAGACGCGCGCGAAACATCAAGGCTCTGTCGCGTTTGTCGATCATCTTCCACCTATGTTTTATAAATTCAACTTCGGTGAGTATATGTTGCGCATTCTTAGGATTTTCAGCGGATCTGGCAAGTGCTAGTCACGTCGCTGTGACCAAGATCCGAGCAAATCCGTGACGCAAACCGACGACCGCACCCTGCCTGCCATCGAATGGCCCACGCTGGCCTTTCTGGTTTTTGCCTATGCGGCCTTTGCCATGGCCACGACCTTTCTCTACGCCTGGTCGCCGGTGCTGGGGGTGGTGCTGGCGGGGCTGGCCATTGCGCAATATTCCTCGCTTCAGCATGAGGTGCTGCACGGCCACCCTTTTCGTCAGCGCTGGCTGAATGAGGCGCTGGTCTTTCCGGCGCTCTGCCTGACCGTTCCCTATGGCCGGTTTCGCGACACCCATCTTGCGCATCACCATGACCCGCATCTGACCGACCCCTATGACGACCCCGAGTCGAACTTTATGGATCCGATGGTCTGGGCGCGGCTGCCTGCCCCGGCCAAGGTTGTGTTGCGGGCGAATAATACCCTTGTGGGGCGGGTGTTGCTGGGGCCGCTGATCGGCAATGCGCTGTGGCTGCGCAGCGAGGCGCGGTTGCTGTGGCAGGGTGCGCCGGGCGTGCGTCGGGACTGGCTGTTGCATCTGGGTGGTCTGGCACTGTTGCTGGCCTGGCTGATCCCGGCGCAGATGAGCTTTGGCGCCTATCTGATTGCCGCCTATCTGGGCCATGCGCTGCTGAAAATCCGCACCTTTCTGGAGCATCGGGCCCACCAGATGCCACGGGCGCGCACCGCGATTGTCGAGGATCGCGGCCCCCTCGCCTGGTTGTTTCTGAACAACAACCTGCATGCGGTGCATCACTGCCATCCGGCTGTGCCGTGGTATCGTCTGCCCCAGATCTATGCGGCGCAGGGCGGGGCCTATCGCGCCCGGAATGAGGGCTATGTCTACCGCTCTTATGCCGAAATTTTGCGCGCCCATGGCTTTCGCGCCAAGGATCCGGTGCCCCATCCGCTGATGCCGGCTGAGGCCGCGGCGTCCGGGGCTGCCGAAAGGACCGCCGAGAGGACCGCCGCCTGACGTCTAGATCAGCCGGCGAAACAGCGGGCGGTCGCCCGAATTGTCAAAGAAGGGCACGCCAAGATCCGGCGCCCCTGCCAGATGCGCGGCGACCTCGGCCAGCACCACTTCGGTGATGAAGGGCAGATCCAGCGCCTTGGCCTCGGGCAGGCCAATCCAGTGCAGATGGCTGAGTTCATCCTCGGCCCCGGAAAAATCATCGGCATCGCCGGTCAGATGCGCGGCATCGGCCAGAAAGAACCGCGCGTCAAAACGGCGGCTGCGCCCCGGTGGGGTAATCGCCCGGAAAAAGAAGCGCAGCGCCCCGGGCAGGGGCGCAAGGGTCAGCCCGGTCTCTTCGCGCAATTCGCGCAGCGCCGCGCCAGTCAAGGCCCCGGGTTCCGGCGCCCCCGGGGGGCAGTCCAGCGTCAGGCGTCGCGCGCAATCGGTGCCAAGGGGCAGGGGCGTGGCGGCATCGCCCGGATCCACAGCCCCGCCCGGAAAGACATATTTCGACGGCATGAAGGCCGCCCCGGCGCCGCGCTGACCCATCAGCACCTCGGCCCCGCCGGCACCTTGGCGCCACAGGATCACGGTTGCCGCCGGGCGGATCGCCAAGCCCTCGCTCATGCGTTCACTCGGCCACCGGCGCCCGGCCAAAGCCATGCATCCGCTTGGCCCATTGAATGCCGACTATCACCCCCTTGAGCCGGGGCAACAGCCAGAGCGACAGACCCACTGTGCCGACGGTAAAGATGGTGCCCAGCACCAGCGGATCGGGCCGGAACTTGGTAAAAGCATAAAGCAGCGTCGGCGCCATCAAGTGACCGACGATCAGAATGGTCAGATAGGCCGGCCCATCATCGGCGCGGTGATGGTGCAGCGCCTCGCCACAGACCGGGCAGGCGTCGCGTACCTTGAGATAGCCGCTGAGAAGGGGCCCTGCGCCGCAATTGGGGCATTTGCGCCGCCAGCCGCGCAGCATCGCCGGTTTCAGCGGGCGGTCTTCGTCCGCGTTAAGCGAGAGTTGCGTTTCGGTCATCGCCATCGGTCTGCATTCCTGTCGTCGGTAAGTTCGGTCCGCGCTGGCCGAACCTGCCAGCACACCGGACAGTGTGTCATAGACCAGCTTAACGGATTTTGCAGTCGCCTTCGCGCGGTTGTGCGGCTTTGTCGCAAGAAAGCGACAGGGGCGCGACGGAAATTCCGGCCCCGCTCGTTTCATCAGCATAAGGCCAGCCGAAACGGCACGGCCATAACGAAAGGATCGACCAGATGACCCGCAAGATGAAACTGACCGCCCTGACCCTGGCAACCCTCGCCGGAGCGCTGGTCGCGACCACGGCCCTTGCCGACCGTGGTAATGGTATGGGCGGCGGCATGGGGCATGGCATGGAGCAGGGCATGGGTCCGCAAGGCGGCCCGATGGCCGGGCTGGATTTTGTCGCCATCGACACTGACAAGGATGGCAAGATCACCGAGGCCGAGCTGACCGCCTGGCGTGCCGCCGAGGCCAAGGCGCTGGATGCCGATGGCGACGGGCTGATCAGCGCCGAGGAACTGGCCAAGATGCAGATGAAGGGCATGGAGAGCCGCGCCCAGGCCCGCGCAACCGCCATGGTCTCGCGTCTGGACAGCGATGGCGATGGCAAGCTCTCGGCGACCGAAATGGCGGCGCGTCCGGTGCCGACCGGGCTGATCGACCGGCTGGATACCGACAAGGATGGCGCGCTGAGCCAGGCTGAACTTGACGCCGCCAAGACGCGCATGGCGGACGGCATGGGGCAGCGGATGAAGATGGGGCGCGGCCATGGGGGCGAGCGTAACGGCGATCATGGCCGGGGCGGTCATGGCTTCTGGGGCTTTGGCAACGGCCAGAACGGCAACTGACGCCTCAGCCGATAACCCCCGCGCCGCCCTTTGCGGCGGCGCGGGACTTTCGCCGGCAAGGGAAAGCCGCTACTCCCTCTTGCAGGATGGACATGCCCCGCGACACACTTTCGCCGCTCTCGGACGATGCGCTGTTGGTGCTTTATGCCAATGGCGACCGCGAGGCTGCCCGGCTGTTGACCGGGCGGCTGGCACCTCGGGTTCTGGCCTATGCCTGGCGCGTTCTGGGCGACCGGGCCGAGGCTGAGGATATTGCCCAAGAGGCGATGCTGCGGCTGTGGCGGATCGCGCCCGACTGGCGGGGGGGAGGGGCGCAGTTTCCGCCCGGGTTTTCCCGGGGGGCGACCAATCTGGCGCCTGACCGTCTGCGCCGGCGCCAGGGGCGCGGGGCCGATCCGCTGGATGAGGCGCCCGAAGCCGCCGATGGCCAGCCGGGTGCGTTGCAGGCGATGATCGAGGCCGACCGGATGGCGGCGCTGAACATGGCACTGGCGCAATTGCCCGAGCGCCAGCGTCAGGCGGTGGTGCTGCGCCATATCGAGGGGCTGTCGAACCCCGAGATCGCCGAGATCCTCTCGATCGGGGTCGAGGCGGTGGAAAGCCTGACGGCACGGGGCAAGCGGGCGTTGGCTGCCGCCCTTGCGGGGCGGCGAGAGGAACTGGGCTATGGGGAAGGGGATTAAGATGACGCAGAGCGACGATCTTGAACATCTGTTCGCGGCGGCCCGCGCAACGCCGGTCGCGGCCCCGGATGCCTTTCTGGCGCGCGTGCTGGACGATGCTTTGCGCGAGCAGCCCGTGCCGGCCAAGGCGCCGCCCCGCCGCGCGGCGGCACCATCGCCCGGTCTCTGGACCCGGCTGGTGGCCGCGGTCGGGGGGGCGGCGGCAATGGCCGGGATCAGTTCGGCCGCGATGGCGGGGCTGGTTCTGGGCTATGTCCAGCCCGATCCGCTGTTCTCGCTGGCCGGGGATTACGGCCTCGCGACCCCCAGCAGCGACAGTTTCGACCTCTTGCCCGGCTATGACAGCCTGCTCGCCGAGGAGTAAGCGATGACCACCGATACCCTGCCGGCGCCGCCCCAAGGCCCGGAACTCACACCCGCCGCGGCGCCCCGGCCCGCCTCACGCTGGCTGAAACTGGCGTTGGCGCTGTCGCTGGCGGTCAATCTGGGGGTGGCGGGCGTCGTCGCCGGCGCGGCGATCAAGTTCCACCGTGATGGTGGCCGGATGGAGGCGCCGGGCGATCTGGCCTTTGGCCCCTATAGCGAGGCGCTGAACCGTGAACAGCGGCGGGCTTTGCTGCGCGGCCTGTCAGATCGGGGCGGAGACCTGCGCGGTATCCGGGAAGAGTTGCGGGGTGATCTTGAGGCGGTGCTGGCCGCCGTTCGCGCGCAGCCCTTTGATGAGGCGGCCTTTCGCGCGGCGCTGGACCGGCAGAATGCCCGGCTTTCCGCCCGGGTCGAACAGGGGCGCGCGCAGCTTGCCGCGCTGGTCACGGCGATGAGCGATGAAGAGCGCGCGACCTTTGCCCGCAATCTCGAACGGCGGCTGAAGGAACGGCGCCACCGCGACTGATCGGCGGGGTGCCGTCCTATGACCACCGGCCCGATCTCCGCTTACGCGACCGAGCGGCGAGCCACGGTCACCACATTGCGCCCGGCCGCCTTGGCCGAGAGCAGGGCAATATCAGCCTCTTCGATCAGGGTGCGCACCATCTCTTCGATCGGCTCGACCTCTACCGGCGGGGGGTTACGGGGCATGACCCACCGGCCGAAGGGAGACCTGAGGGGGACCCCCGGCCCCTGGTCCCGCCCGGCGGGCGGGCCCTGCAAGACGGCGCGCAGACGTTCCGCTGTGGCATTGGCCTGTTCCAGACCGCATCCGGGCAGGGCAATCAGAAATTCCTCTCCCCCAAAGCGGACCAGCAAATCCTCTTGCCGCAGATGCTGGGACAGGCGGCGCCCGACATCAATCAGCACCTGATCACCGCCGGCATGGCCATAGCGGTCGTTCACTGATTTGAAGCGGTCGAGATCGGCAATCAGAATTGCCAGCGGCTGCCCGTCTTCCAGATGCTGACGGACCATCGCCGTCAGCCGTGCCATGCCGTAGCGGCGGTTGTGCAACCCGGTCAACGGGTCGATCAGCGCCAGCCGCAACCCGTCCTGTACCGTTTCACGCCGCCGGTCGGCGCGGTATTTGCGCCGCAGGATGGCCCGCAGGCGCGAGGCGACCTCATCGGCGCGGGTTCCGGGGCCGATGATATCGCTGGCATCAAGGTCAAAGGCCATCGCCGCGGCCCGGCCATCGGCGGGGGCGGCCGACAGCAGGCAGATCCCGGCATGGCGTGTCGCGGGCCGGCTGCGCAGGTCCGACAGCAGTCGATGCGCCTCATCCAGCGCGGCCTCGGTCCAATCGACGAGATAGAGATCCACCGATGCCTGATCGGGCCCCGCACCGGACAAAGCATCGGCGCGCGTCATGATCACCAGCCGGTCACGCATCAGCGGCGCCAGATCACGCCGCAGATGCATGGCGACCTCGCGGCGGTCCGAAACGATGCCGATCAGCCCCGGCGGGCTGAAGCCCGCGCTTTCTTCGGCCAGACCAAACAGAGCCTCGGTCCGGCCCGGCGCCAAACCCTCGGCCCCCTGCCGCCCGCGCAAAAGATTGCGGACCCGCGCCATCAGCAGCCCGTCGTCGCAGGGCTTGGCAAAGAAATCATCGGCCCCGGCGGCCAGCGCGGCCAACCGGTCTTCGGCATTGGTGGTCGAGGAAAGCACGATGACCGGAATGTCGCGGGTCATCGGCCCCGCACGCAATGCAGCCAGCACGTCGAGACCGTGAAGATCGGGCAGCATCAGGTCCAGCAGGATCAGATCGGGCATCTCGCTGCGGGCGACGGCCAGCGCCTCCCCCCCCGAGGCGGCAACGAGCGGCCGATAGCGTGCCGCCCCCAGCTTGGCCTTCAGGACGATGCGATTTGTTGCAACATCGTCAACTATGAGAATGCTACCGTCCATAATGGACCCTGACGTTACCGTTGATTACCAGTTGTCTTGGGATTTGGTTAAGGAATCCTTGCCAATCTCATAACACATCCATTCGTCTTTCTGGAAAATCTTAGCGACAGCGTCAGAACGGGGAAAAAAGAGCCATGCACAGGCAGGAAACCGCCGAGACCATGGCGCTGCGCGCCCTGTCCTGGCTGGCGGGAAATGAGGAGTTGCTGCCGGTCTTTCTGGGCTCGACCGGTGCCTCATTGGGCGATCTGGCGACCGGGGCCAGAGACCCGGCCTTTCTCGGGGCTGTGTTGGATTTCATCCTGATGGATGACGTCTGGGTTGTTGCCTGTTGCGAAACAATCGCGGTGCCGTTCGACAGCCTGATCCAGGCCCGTGCGGCCCTGCCGGGCGGGGCCGAGATGCATTGGACCTGATTGCGCTTGGCCCGCGCTTGCGCCACGATGGCCCAAGGCAAGGGGCAGGGCATGGCACGCGATATCAAGGGTCTGGTCTTCGACAAGGATGGCACGCTGTTCGACTTCCGCAAGAGTTGGGGGGGCTGGGCGCAGGGGCTGCTGACGCAGATGGCCAGTGACCGGGCCCATGCCCGCCGCTTGGGCCAAGCGATCGGTTATGACCTCGAAACCGGGGTTTTCGCCCCCGACAGCCCGGTAATTGCCGCCACGGCTGCCGATATTGCGCTGGCGCTCTCGACCCATCTGCCGGGGCGTGGCACGGCCGAGATCACCGCCCATATCAATGCCGCCGCCGCCATGGCGCCGATGGCCGAGGCGGTGCCGCTGGTGCCGCTGATGACGGCATTGAAGGCGCGCGGCCTGTCGCTGGGGCTGGCGACCAATGATACCGAGGTGCCGGCACGGGCCCATCTGGCCGCGCATGGCCTGACCGATCTGTTCGACTTCATCGCCGGCTACGATTCGGGCCATGGGCCGAAACCCGGCCCCGGCATGTGTCAGGCCTTTGCGCGGCAGACCGGCCTTGATCCGCGCCAATGCGCGATGGTGGGTGACAGCCTGCACGATCTGCATGCGGGCAAGGCGGCCGGCATGACCGCCATCGCGGTCCTGACCGGTATCGCGGGGCGAGAAGAGCTGAGGCCCGCCGCCGATGTGATTTTGCCCGATATCGGGGCGCTTCCGGCATGGCTTGATGGGTGCGAATTCTAAAAACGACCAGTTTGCGTCGTGAATGTCATGCCCACCCCGGGGGGCTTTCCGCCATGCTGCATCCATCTCCGCCAGGGGGCGGCAATGGAGGGCAGAAGATGAGCGACGATCAGGGCCGCAAGCGCCGCGCCGGCGGGCGGGCAGGGATGAAGGCCCGGGCCGGATCTGCCGTGATCGACCAGATGCCCTGGCGTATCCCGGTCAATCCTGACCGCCCGACCGAGCCGCTGGACGCCGAGGGGGTACAGCGCATCCACAAGGGCGCGATGACGATCCTCTCGGATATTGGCATTGAGTTCCTGAACCCCGAGGCGGTCGAGATTCTCCGCAAGGCTGGTTGCATCGTGAATGGCACCAATGTGCGGATGGATGAGGATTTCGTGATGGAGATGGTGGGCAAGGCGCCTGCCAGCTTTACCCTGACCCCGCGAAACCCGGACCGCGAGTTGATCATGGGCGGCAAGCATATGCTGTTCGTCAATGTCTCCTCGCCGCCGAACTCATGGGATCTGGAGCGCGGCAAACGCTCGGGCGATTTTGAGAGCTTCAAGGAATTCATGAAGCTGACGCAGTATTTCAACTGCATCCATATTGCGGGCGGCTATCCGGTGGAACCTATCGACATCCACCCCTCTGTGCGCCACCTCGACTGCCTGTTTGAAAAACTGACCCTCACCGACAAGGTGTGCCACGCCTATTCGCTGGGCGCCGAGCGGGTTGAAGATGTGATGGAGATGGTCCGCATCGCCGGCGGCCTGACCCATGCGGAATTCGACGCCAAGCCGCGGATGTACACCAATATCAACTCGGTCAGCCCGCTGAAGCATGACTATCCGATGCTGGATGGTGCGATGCGGCTGGCGCGGCGTGGTCAGCCGGTGGTGGTGACGCCCTTTACCCTTGCCGGGGCGATGGCGCCCGTCACCATGGCCGGGGCGGTGGCCCTGTCGATTGCCGAGGCACTGGCCGCAATTGTCCTGTTGCAATACATCAATCCCGGCTGTCCGGTGGCCATCGGCACTTTTACCTCGAACGTGGATATGAAGTCGGGCGCGCCCGCCTTTGGTACGCCCGAATACATGCGGGCCACCCAGATGACCGGGCAATTGGTGCGGTATTACGGGCTGCCCCTGCGCTCGTCGGGCGTCTGTGCGGCCAATGTGCCGGACGGTCAGGCGATGTGGGAAACCTCCAATAGTCTTTGGGCCGCCGTGCAGTCAGGCACCAACATGGTCTATCACGCCGCTGGCTGGCTTGAGGGCGGACTGATTGCCAGCCCCGAGAAATTCGTGATGGATTGCGAAGTCCTTCAGATGATCCAGCGCTATTTTGAGGAGGCGACCTTTGCCTCGACCCCTGAGGATATCGCGCTGGATGCGATCCGCGAGGTGGGGCCGCAGGGTCATTACTTTGGGTGCCAGCACACGCAGGAGCGTTATCAGACCGCCTTTTACTCACCCTTCGTCAGCGACTGGCGGAACTATGAGGCCTGGCACCTCGATGGCGCGGTCTGGACCTCGGAACGCGCGCACCGGATCTACAAGCAGATCATCGCCGAATTCGAGGCGCCCGAGATGGATCACGCGGCGCTAGAGGAGCTGACCCGCTTTGTCGCCCGCCGCAAACAAGAGGGTGGCGCGCCCACCGACTTCTGAGGACGCAGCGCGGCCTGTCATCGGCTCGGCTCTGGTTCTTTCGCGGACAAAGGCTTAGCTTTGGCCGCAGAGGATCGTTCCGGGTAAGAAGGGTGCGCGATGACGGCAATGGTAGGGCAGCGGCTGGCGATGGCCGCGCTGGGGGCGCTGGCGGGGGTGGCGGCCTATGGCCTTGGGCGACTGGCTGAGGCGCAGGTACTGCCCGACCGGCTGGTTCTGGCCATCACGGTCTTTGCAGCGGTGTTCTTTCCGGGGGTGCTGGTGATGACCGGGCCGCTGCGTCCGCTGCGCGCGGCGCTGGGCACGGGGGCACTGGGGCTGGCGGTGGCCGCGCTGGCGCTGCTTGCCAGTCTGCGCTTCGCCGAGGTCGAGGGGGTGATGCAGCCGCATCTGGTCTTGCCGGCCTTGGCGCTGGCGACCGTGCCCTTACCCTTCTGGATCGCGGCCTCTCGCGGCGCCTGGCGCGACTATGCGCTGCTGTTTTCCGAGGCCTGGTCCATCGTGGTGCGCTGGCTGGTGGCGTGGGCCTTTGCCGGTTTTGTCTGGGCGGTGATCATGCTGTCGCATGGGCTGCTCGACACCATCGGCATCACCGTGATCCGCGATCTGATCGAGGTTGAGGTGGTGCCCTATCTGATCACCGGCGCCGTGCTGGGCCTCGGCCTTGCCGTGGTGCAGGAGTTGCAGGATTACGTCAGCCCCTATCTGATCCTGCGGCTGTTGCGGCTGGTCTTGCCGGCGGTGCTGGCGGTGACGGCGGTGTTCCTGATCGCGCTGCCGCTGCGCGGTGTGACCGGGGTTTTCGAGAATTTCGGGGTGGCGCAGGTGATGCTGGCGATGGCCGGGGTGGCGGCGACACTGGTGACGACGGCGGTCGATCAGGATGACGAGCTGGCCACGCGCAGTGCCGTGCTGATCCATTCCGCGCGGGCGATGGCCTTGCTCTTGCCGCTGCTGGCGGCGGTGGCGGTCTGGGCAATCTGGCTGCGGGTCGGTCAATACGGCTGGACTCCGGGGCGGATTTTCGCTGCCGAGGTGGCGGCGCTGGGCCTTGGCTATGGTCTGCTTTATGCGCTGGCGGTGCTGCGCGGCGCGGGCTGGATGGCGCGGATCCGGGGTGCGAATGTGACCATGGCGCTGGCCTTGGCGGCGCTGGCGGCCCTGTCGCTGACACCCGTGCTGAACCATGAACGGATCGCCGCCAATGGCCATCTGGCCCGCTATCAATCCGGCGCCATCGAGGCGGCTGCGGTCGATCCCAACGCGCTGCAACGATGGGGGCTGCCCGGGGCCGAAGTGCTGGCGACGCTTACCGATCTTGCCATCCAACCGGGGCAGGAGGCGCTTGCCGATCGGCTGGCCAATCGCGCCCTGCTGGTGGATGCCCCGTCAGAGGCGCTGCTGGCCGAGGTCCGTGACGCCCTGCCGCTGCAACCCGCCACGGCCACCGCCATCCGGGATGAGGCGCTGTCGCTCCTCGATGCACCCTCGCTGCGCTATGCACAACGTGCCTGCGCCGGCACCTTGCCCGGGGGTGGGCCGGGCTGTGTCATGGTGGTTGCCGATTTCCTGCCGCGCGAACCGGGCGAAGAGGCGCTGATGGTCCTGTGGGATGTCGATGGCTATGCGCGGTTCGAGGGCTTTGCCCAAGGGCGCGGGCGCTTTGTAATTCAGGTCCACCGCCCCGCCGGCCTGCCCACCGGCGCCGAGGCCGCGCAACTGATCCGCGACTGGCAGGCTGCCCCCCCGGCGATAGAGCCGGCCCCGATCAACCGGACGACCGGCGCGGGGTTGTTCCTGCTCGAATGACGTAGCGGTTTGTTAAAGAACGGCGCGTAGCTTTCCTTTTCATCGGTCCCTGACGCAGGGCCATGGGATGAACGGGGGAAGGCGATGTACGGCTTGCTCAATCATGCGCTAGAGGGGTTCTTGCGCGATACTTATGGTGTCGGGCGCTGGCGGATCATTGCCCAGACGGCGGGGCTGGCCTTTGACCGGTTTGAGCCGCTGCTGCCCTATCCGGCCGATCTGACCGATCTGGTTGTCGCCGCCGCGTCCGAGCGGTTGGGCCGGTCGAGTGAGACCCTGTTAGAGGATATGGGGACATGGCTGGTCTCGCCCCGGTCTGACGGGCGTCTGCGCCGGCTCTTGCGGTTTGGTGGTGCGCATTTCGACGACTTTCTGCACTCGCTTGAGGAATTGCCGGATCGCGCGCGTCTGGCCTTGCCCGATCTGAACCTGCCCGAAATCCGGCTGGAAGAGCAGGGGGGCGGCATGTTCCGCCTGCGGGTGCGCGAACCTTTTGCCGGGGCGCATCATGTCCTGATGGGCCTGTTGCGGGCCATGGCGGATGACTATGGCGCGCTGGTGCTGATCGAGGCGAGTTCGGGGGGAATCACGCTGCAACTGCTCGATATTGGTCATGCCGAGGCACGGCATTTCGATTTGTCGGTGGGGGTCGCGTGAAACTGGCGTGTGACGAACAGGTCAGTGTGCCACTGGGCTCGCTAGACCGGCTGATGCCGATGCATCTGCACCTTGATGCGCGGGGGGGGATCTGCGGCGCCGGCCCGACCTTGCGGCGAATTTTGGCTGAGAATTGCGACGGCAGCGGCTTCTTTGACCTGTTTCGCGTGCAGCGTCCGGCGGGCGTTGGCCGGATGGCCGATCTGATCGCCCGTCCGGGTCAGCGGATTCATCTGGCGCTGACCCGGCGCGAGGGGGTGACGCTGCGCGGCCATGCCATGCCCGACGGGGCAGGGGGCGCGCTGATCAACCTCTCGTTCGGCATCGGCATCGTTGATGCGGTGCGCACCCATGCCCTGACCATCGCCGATTTCGCGCCCACCGATCTGACGGTGGAAATGCTGTATCTGGTTGAGGCCAAGAATGCCGTGCTGGATGAGTTCCGGCGCCTCAGCCTGCGGCTGGAAGGCGCGCGGTTCGAAGCCGAGGAGAAGGCCCTGACCGATACGCTGACCGGGTTGCGCAATCGCCGCGCGCTTGACCGGGTACTGGCGATGGCCTGCGAGGCACGGCAGGATTTCGCGCTGATGCATCTCGATCTCGACAAGTTCAAGCAGGTGAATGACACGCGGGGTCATGCGGCTGGCGATCATATCCTGCGCGAGGTTGCGGTATCGCTGCGGGCTGAAACCCGGGCCAGCGATACGGTGGCGCGGATCGGCGGGGATGAGTTCGTGATCCTCTTGCAGGGGATGACGGACCTCGTCGCGCTGGCAGCGCTTGCCGCGCGACTGGTGGCGCGGTTGTCCCGCCCGATCCTTTTTGAGGGAGAGCCCTGCCAGATTGGTGCCAGTATCGGGATTACCGTCAGTGGCGCCTATCAGGCGCCTGACCCGGCGGTCATGCTGCATGAGGCGGATGAGGCGCTTTATGAGGCCAAGCATGCTGGCCGGGGCAATGCCAAATTCGCCGCCGCCGCATTACAGAACGAGGGGTAGATCGCGTGGGCGGCCCTATTCGGGTTGAAAGCCGCCGATCAATTGCCGCAGGCCCAGCAGCGCCCCGGCCCCGATCGCGGCCAGCGTGACCGGTCCCGACCAGGCCAGGGTGGCAAAGCCGGTCACGCCCTGACCGACCGAGCATCCCATGGCAATGACGCCGCCGATCCCCATCAGCACCGAAAGGCCGACCTGCCGGCCCAGCCCGCGCGGGTCTTCGCAGGCCTCCCAGCGGAACAGGCCACGGATCGCCGAGCCGCAGAGCGCCCCCGCCATCACCCCCACCACCGTTCCGACCGAAAAGGTGATGCCCCCGGCTGTCGATGTCATCAGAAAGATCAGCGTCCGCCCGACCGGCGCGGTGAAAGACGGGCCCTCGACCCCGATTTCGCCAAAGCTCAGATCGCTCACCCAGGTCGTGCCGGCAAAGCACCAGACCACCGCCAGACCGGCGGCCACGCCCCAGGCGATCATGCCCGGCCGCTCGCGCAGGGGGCGGTATGACAGGGCCCAGGCAAAGCTGGCCAGCGACAGCGCCAGCACCGTGACCAGCGCCGGAATACCGGCCAACGCCTCCAGATCGGCGACAATTCCCTGCGGCCCGGTGGCATCGGGCTGGGGAAACAGCGCCGCGCGCAGCGGCGCCAGCGGGCCTGACAGGGCGACAAAGCCAAAAATCCCCATCACCACCACCACGACCAGCGAGCGCAGATCGCCGCCGCCGAACCGCACCAAAGCGCCAAAGCCGCAATTGCCGGCCATTGCCATGCCATAGCCAAAGATCAGCCCGCCCGCGATCGCGGCCAGCGGATTCCATGCGATCGCGTGGTAGAACGTGCCGGAAAGGTCGATCCATCCCGCCATCGCCCCGGTCTGGGTGCCAAGGATCGCCACCCCCAGCACGATCCCCCATAGCCGCAACCGCTTTTGATCCTGGCCATAGACCGCTGATTCCAGCGCGCCCAATGTGCAGAAATCGCCAAGCCGTGCCGAGAGGCCCAGGACCACCCCGCCGACCAGCCCGATCAACGCGGCCAGCACGCCATAGGGAAGCTGATCCATTGCTGCTCCTCTCAGGTTCGTCAAGCCGGCGGCGGGCTGTTGCCCCGCGCCTCACTCCGGCTTGCAGAAAAGTTTCGACAGAACGCCCAGAACTTCAATCACTTTCGGATCGAGGATCGAATAGTAGATCGCCTGCCCCTCGCGCCGGGCGCTGACCAGACCCTCCAGCCGCAGTCGCGCCAGTTGCTGGCTGACCACCGCCTGACGGGCCGACAGCAGGTTCTCCAGTTCGGTGACACTTTTCGGCCCGGACAGCAGATGGCACAGGATGGTCAACCGGCCATCATGCCCCAGCGCCTTGAGGAAATTCGCCGCGTCATTGGCTTGGGTCACCAGCGCATCGAGATTCGCCAGTGCCGCCTCGCCCTGCGCTGCCATCCCATCGGCCAAGTCGCCGCCCTCTGAACGTGCCCGTGTGCCAGTGGTGGACGACTTGCCGGTCGTGGGCAAGTTGAACCATGGTCGGGGCAGGATTCCTTCGGTCATTGTGGCACCCGGCGCTCACTCATCGGTGGCTTTTAGCATGTCAGTCAACAGCGGCCAGAAGAAATCTTCGCCCGGATAGCCCTCGATCCGGCCGGTTTCCTGCCCGTCGCGGATCAGGATGAAGGTCGGCGTGAAAACCGGATGCGAGGCGATGCTTATCCCCTCGGGCAGGGGCGCGCGCAGTTGCAGCCGGCGCAGCGGTGCGACCTTGCCCTCTTCGGTCAGGGGATATTCGGGCGCAATCTCGGCATCCCAGCGGGCGCAGTAGAGGCAGCCGGGTTGCTCGAACATCAAGAGTTCGACCGCCGCCTGTGCCATCCCGGGGATCAGGGCCAGAACGCCGACAAGAGCCAGAACGATACGCGCCATGTTGACAGCCTTATGAAGAGATAGAAATATACTAATATAAACCAGCGAGTCCGGCAAGACGGATCCCCGCCGGGTGCGCCTTGGGAGGGGCAGGCATGTTAGAGATCAGCTATGGCGGCGCCTTGCTGGCCGGCCTTCTGTCCTTCCTCTCGCCCTGTATCCTGCCGATGGTGCCGTTTTACCTGTCCTATATGGCGGGGCTTTCGGTCAAGGAATTGCGCGACGGTGGCAGGGTCGCGCCCGGGGCGCGGGGGCGGCTGATCGTACAGGCGCTGGCCTTTGCGCTGGGGGTGATGACCATATTCGTGCTGCTGGGAATGGGGGCGACCGCCTTGGGGCGCACTTTCGTAGCCTGGCGCGATACGCTGTCCTGGGTGGCGGCGGCGGTGCTGATCCTGTTCGGGCTGCATTTTCTGGGCATTCTGCGCATCGGTTTGTTCTATCGAGAGGCCCGGATGCAGGCCGGTACGCGCCCCACCACGCTGATCGGGGCCTATGTGATGGGGCTGGCCTTTGGCTTTGGCTGGACCCCCTGCGTTGGCCCGGCGCTGGCGGCGATCCTGATGGTCGCCAGCGGCATGGGCGAGGTCTGGCGCGGCGGGCTGCTGCTGCTGATCTACGGGGCCGGGATGACGCTGCCCTTTGTCTTGGCTGCCTTTTTTGCCGGCCCTTTCCTGTCGTGGGTGGCGCGTCACCGGGCGCTGATGGGCCATGTCGAAAAGGCGATGGGGGTGATGCTGATCGTGTTCGGCATTCTGATCGCCACCAATTCTGTCAATGTCATCGCGGATTGGATGATCCGCCATTTCGACTGGTCCGCCACGCTGCAATGACCTGGGAGGGTTCTGCCATGTTCCGATTTCGCACCTTGATCGCCGCCCTGATGCTGGCCCTGCCGGTCCATGCGGCCGAATTGGGCGATGACGGGCTGCATAAACCCGACTGGCTGCGCGAAACGTTCAAGGATCTGCGCGAGGATCTGGCCGAGGCCAATGCCGAGGGCAAGCGCCTGCTCTTGATGGTCGAACAGCGCGGCTGCATCTACTGCACCAAGATGCATGAAGAGGTCTATCCCGATCCGGCGATCGACGCGCTGATCCGCGATCATTACTTCGTGGTGCAGATCAACCTCTTCGGCGATGTCGAGGTCACGGATTTCGACGGCACCGCCCTGCCGGAAAAAGAGATGGCGGCGCGCTGGGGGGTGATGTTTACCCCCACGATGATCTTTTTGCCCGAAGAGGTGCCCGAGGGTTCCAGCGCCTCGGAATCGGCAGTGGCGATGATGCCCGGCGCCTTTGGCAAGGGCACGACCGAGGCGCTTTTGATCTGGGTCCGCGATCACGGTTATCAGAGCGGCGAGCATTTCCAGAAATTCCTCGCCACTCGGGTGAATGCGAATAACTGACCGCAAGTTATTGATAGAAAAAGGCATATAGGAATATTCACGGATACATATATTTCTATTGCGCACGGCGGCATACCGGGGTTATCGTTTCCCAAAGGGAGTGATCAGGGAGGATCGCAATGACTCGTCAGCTTTGGCTGGCCACGGTTCTGGCATGTGCCGCCGTGACGCCGGCATTGAGTGAAACTGCCCCGTCTGCGGTGGCCTATGCCGAGGGTGCGGTCGCGGCCTCGCTGAGCGGTGCGCCGGGGGATGCGGCTTCGGGCGCCAAGATCATGACAACCAATGCGCTGGGAAATTGCGTGGCCTGCCACGCGATTGGCGCCATGCCCGAAGTGCCGTTCCAGGGCAACATTGCCCCGCCGCTCGACGGGGTGGCCGACCGTTATGACGAGGCGCAGCTTCGCGGCATTGTCGCCAATGCCAAGATGACGTTCGACGGCACCTTCATGCCTGCCTTCTACAAGACCGAAGGGTTCATCCGCCCCGGCGCCGCCTATACCGGCAAGGCACCCGAAGGCGACCTGTCGCCGATCCTGAATGCCCAGCAGATTGAAGATGTCGTGGCCTATCTGCTCACCCTCAAAGAGTGACAGGCCGAAAGAGATCAAGGAGATGACCATGAAACTTTCCAGAAGAGACGCCCTGTGGGCCGGCCTCGGCGGTCTGGCTTCGGCCACGCTCGCCAATCCGCTGTTCGCCGCGACGGTTGAGGAATTGACCGCAGGCTTTACCGGCGGTGCGGGCCCCCGGTGCCGGCGGGATCACCCTGACCGCCCCCGAAATCGCTGAAAACGGCAATACGGTGCCGGTCTCGGTCAGCGCCCCGGGCGCGGTCGCCATCATGCTCTTGGCTGCCGGCAACCCCGAGCCTGCCGTCTGCACTTTTACCTTCGGTCCCGGCGCGGGCAGCCAGAACGCCGCCACCCGTATCCGTCTGGCCAAGACCCAGGACGTGATCGCAATGGCCAAGATGGCCGATGGCTCGGTCGTGCAGGCCGCGGCGACGGTCAAGGTCACCATCGGCGGCTGCGGCGGCTGATCGAACAGGCAACAGGAGATACGACAATGGCAAAAGACGCAAAACCCCGCGTGAAAGTTCCCAAGTCGGCTGCTGCCGGCGAGGTCGTCACCATCAAGGCCCTGATCAGCCACCAGATGGAATCCGGTCAGCGCAAGGACAAGGATGGCAAGATCATCCCGCGCTCGATCATCAATCGCTTTACCTGCGATCTGAACGGCGTGAACGTGATCGACGTGGCGCTGGACCCGGCGATCTCGACCAACCCCTATTTCGAGTTTGACGCCAAGGTGGATGCCGCCGGCGAATTCAAGTTCACCTGGTATGATGACGATGGCTCGGTCTACGAAGACGCCAAGCCCATCGAGATCGCCTGAGCGTGGCATGAGAGTCGAGGGAGGAGACGCTATGCAGCGCAAGATCACAACCATCATGGCCGCAACGGCCCTTGGTCTCGCCCTTTCGGGCGCGGCCTTTGCCGAGGCGGTCGAGGATACGCTGACCATCGTCACTGATGACGGCGATGTCACGCTGACCACCAAGGCCGCCGCGCCCGCCCATCTGGAAGGCGCGCTGCCCGAGATTTATTCGGGCTGGCATTTCCGCGATGACGCGACCCGCGCCATGCAAAAGGATGATTTCGACAATCCGGGCATGGTGTTCGTCGATCTGGGCACGGACAAGTGGAACGCGCCGATCGGCAAGAACGGCGAGTCCTGCGCCGGTTGCCACAACGGGCCGGAATCGATGGCCGGTCTGCGTGCCGTCACGCCCCGCGTCGATGAAAAGACCGGCAAGCTGATGATCATGGAAGATTACATCAACGGCTGCGTGACCGAGCGGATGGGGCTGGAGGCTTGGGGCACCACCTCGGGCGATATGAAGAACATGCTGGCGCTGATCTCGATGCAGTCGCGCGGGCAGCCCCAGAACGTCGCCATCGACGGCCCCGCCGCCGAGTTCTACGCCAAGGGTAAGGAAATCTTCTACACCCGCTATGGTCAGCTCGAAATGGCCTGCGCCAATTGCCATGAAGACAATTATGGCAATTTCATCCGCGCCGACCATCTGTCCCAAGGTCAGATCTCGGGCTTTCCGGTCTACCGGCTGAAGGATGCCGGCCTCGTCTCGGCCCAGCAGCGTTTTGTTGGCTGCGTCCGCGACACCCGGGCCGAAACCTTCAAGGCCGGGTCGGATGAGTTCAAGGCGCTGGAGCTCTATGTCGCTTCGCGCGGCAATGGCCTCTCGATTGAAGGCGTCGGCGTTCGCCACTAAGCCTTCTGGCCGCCGCCCCCAGCGGCGGCCACCATTCGTTTGTCACTTTTATGGAAATCTGGGCTGACGGGCTGACGCGAATTTCCGCGCCTGACCGCCTGTTGCCCAAACGAAGGAGTATCGGGATGATCAGCAGGCGCGAATTCCTGCAAGCCTCGGTCGCCGCCTCGGCGATCTATGGCATTTCAGGCTTTGGCAACTGGTCGAAACTGGCGGCCCAGCAGGCGCTGCTGGAACAGATCTGCCAGTTCGAAGAATACCTG
>CALLZQ010000365.1 GCA_937858255.1 uncultured Tabrizicola sp. | reverse complement strand
GGTCTCGGTCTCATACCCCAACGCTTCCAGCACCACGGTGGTGGCGGCGGTGGTGGCGGTGATGTCGGTCCAGCCGACGTCCGAGAACACGATCTTGTCGCAGCCCTCGGCAAAGGCCGAGCCGGCAAGGGCAAAGGTGACGGCCGAGGCCATAAGGATGGAACGCTTGGTCATGGGGGCTCCCTGGTTTTTTGTTGATTGACGAGTCAATAAACTTCAAGCTAGCACAAAAAAGCAACCCATTTGTTGGATTTTCGGCATGCCAAAGCTCGGGATGGAGCCTATCCGAAAGGAAGCGCTGGTCAAAGCGACGATCGTCGAGATCGGGCGCACCGGCTCGCTGGATGTGACGGTCAGCCAGATCGCCAAGCGGGCGGGCATGTCCTCGGCGCTGGCCCACCACTACTTTGGTTCCAAGGAAGAGATCTTTCTGGCGGCAATGCGCCATATCCTGACCATCTACGGGGCCGAAGTGCGCGGCGCGCTGGTGGCCAGCCAAGGGCCAAAGGCACGGCTGATTGCCATTTTGCACGCCAGCTTCAGCCCCGGCAACTTTCGGCGCGAGGCGGTCAGCGCCTGGCTGAATTTCTGGGTTCTGGCGCAGACGGTGCCGCAGGCGCGGCGGCTGCTGGCGGTTTATCAGCGGCGCTTGCGCTCGAATCTTCTGGCCTGCCTGCGCCCGCTGGCTGGCGCGCGGGCCGAGGCAATTGCCGACGGGTTGGGGGCGTTGATCGACGGCATGTATCTGCGCGAGGTGCTGAAATCCGGCGCGCCCAACCCGGCGGCCTCGGTCGCGCTGCTGGTCGATTATCTTGAGACGCAGTTGAAGGAGGCGCAGGCATGATTGCCCAGCCCAAGGCCAGCCATTTCATTGATGGCGCCTATGTCGAGGATGTGGCCGGTGCGCCGATTGAGGTGATTTTTCCGGCCACCGGAGAGGTGATCGCCCGACTGCATGAGGCGACACCCGCGTTGATTGACCGGGCCTTTGTCGCAGCACGGCGCGCGCAGGCCGATTGGGCACGGGTCCGCCCTGTGGAGCGGGCGCGCATCCTGCGCCGCGCCGTGGATCTGATCCGCGACAGGGCCGAGGAACTGGCGCAGCTTGAAACGCTGGATACCGGCAAACCGATTCAGGAAACGCGGGTGGCCGACTGGCCCTCGGGCGCCGATGCACTTGAATTCTTTGCCGGTCTGGCGCCGACCGTCACGGGCGAAACCGTGCCGCTGGGGCAGGATTTCGTCTATACCCTGCGCGAGCCGGTCGGGGTCTGTATCGGCATCGGCGCTTGGAATTACCCCAGCCAGATCGCCTGCTGGAAGGCAGCGCCGGCGCTCGCGCTTGGCAATGCCATGGTGTTCAAACCGTCAGAGGTTACGCCCCTCGGCGCGCTGAAGCTGGCCGAGATCCTGACCGAAGCAGGGCTGCCGCCGGGCCTGTTCAACGTGGTGCAGGGCAGGGGCTCGGTGGGTGCAGCGCTGGTGACCGATCCGCGCACGGACAAGGTCTCGCTGACCGGAAGTGTCCCGACCGGGCAAAAGGTTTATGCCGCCGCGGCCAGCGGCATTCGTCATGTCACCATGGAACTTGGGGGCAAGTCGCCGCTGATCATCTTTGACGATGCCAATCTGGAAGACGCGGTTGGCGCCGCCATGCTGGCGAACTTCTATTCGGGCGGGCAGGTCTGCTCAAATGGCACGCGGGTTTTCGTGCAAAAGGGGATCAAGACGGCGTTTCTGGCGCGCCTGAAGGCGCGGGCCGAGGCGATCCGTCTGGGCGACCCGCGCGATGAGGCGACCCAGCTTGGCCCGCTGGTCAGTGCAGCGCAACGCGACAAGGTGATGAGCTATGTCGAAACCGCCCGGGCCGAGGGCGCAACCTTGGTCACGGGCGGCGCCAGTCCCGGTGATTGCTTTGTCCAGCCGACGGTCTTTGCAGATGTGAGCGATGAGATGACCCTCGCCCGCGAAGAGGTCTTTGGCCCGGTGATGGCGGTGCTGGATTTCGAGTCAGAATCCGAGGTGATCGCCCGGGCCAATGCCACGGAATTCGGTCTGGCAGCCGGGGTGTTCACCGCCGATCTGGCGCGCGGGCATCGGGTGATTGGTCAATTGCAGGCCGGCACCTGCTGGATCAATGCCTATAACCTGACCCCGGTCGAGGCACCCTTTGGCGGGGTCAAGATGTCAGGGGTCGGGCGGGAAAACGGCCGTGCGGCGGTTGAGCATTATACGCAGGTCAAGACCGTCTATGTCGGCATGGGGCCGGTGGACGCCCCCTATTGAAAAGCGCCCTTCGCGGGCGCCCACCCACCCACCCCGCCCGCGAAGGGCGCGGAAACCGGGGCGCGGGTGGACCGGATGAGAAAAAGAAAGGCGTCGCAAGATGCATGCGGATTATGTGATCGTCGGTGCCGGCTCGGCCGGATGTGCCATGGCCTATCGTCTGGCAGAGGCGGGGCGGCGCGCGCTCCCCCTCCCCCAAGGGGGCCCCGGGGCCGGGGCCCTCCCCCCCCAGGAAGACGGAGGTGGCAACGTTCCCCGGGAAACCCGCCGATTCCCGCCTCGTCGAAGAGCTGACGAGCGAGTTGCGCGAGCAGTATCGTGACCTGCGACCGAAGATCTGGCTGGTATTCCCCGATCGAATCGGACCGCTGGAGGCGACGCGGGTGTTCGTCGCGGATGCCAAGGGTCCGGACATCGCCGTGCTGAGATGTTCCGGCCGCTTCGAGCATTACTTCACACTTGCTTCCGACCGCCCGCAGGATCTGGCCGGAGCCATGGTCTTCGCCTACAGCGGCTCCGGCGACCTGCGCAAGCCCAGCGTCTTCAAGAGGAGCGTCGTTGGCAGCCGCGCGCGACTGCCGGAGGAATGGCTGAGCCCGCGCGACCTGCTGACGGAACGGGACGACGACTTCAAGCGATCTCGCGGTGTATTCGGCCGGTGCGATCGCACCACCAATGAAGCCGGCGAGCCCGAAGCGCGTATCGAACACGACGCGAACTTGCGCCC
>CALLZQ010000364.1 GCA_937858255.1 uncultured Tabrizicola sp. | reverse complement strand
GCGACGCTGACCTTTACCCAGATCGGGCTGGAGGCGAAAAAGGGGCCGCGCATTGCCGGGGCCGGCAAACCCGTGCTGACGCTGCTTGTGGTGGGCGAAACCTCGCGCGCCGCGAACTGGAGCCTTGGTGGCTATGACCGCCCCACCAACCCGGAACTGGCGCGGCGCGACATCGCCTATTACAGCGATGTCAGTTCCTGCGGCACCTCGACCGCCGTATCGCTGCCCTGCATGTTCGCGGGTTACGGTCAGGCCAACCATTCCTACAACAACTTCCTGTCGCGCGAAAATCTGGTCGATGTGTTCAGCCATGCCGGCTATCGCGTCGAGTGGATCGACAACAACACTGGCCATCTGAAGATCGGCGACCGTATCCCTTCGCGCATGATCAAACCTGCGGACGATCCGGTGGCCTGTGCGCGCGGTGAATGCGACGACGCGGCCTTTCTGCCGATGCTGGACAAGATCCTTGCCGAAATATCCGAGGATACGGTGCTGGTCTATCACCAGATCGGCAGCCATGGCCCGGCCTATTACCTGCGCTACCCTGAGGGGTTCCGCCCCTTTGCGCCCGACTGCCGGGTGCCCGAGTTTGACAAATGCACCCAAGGCGAGATCATCAACGCCTATGACAACACCATTGCCTATACCGATCTGATGCTGGCCAGCATCATCGACCGGCTGGCGGCGGCGGACGGGCGGGTGACCAGCGCAATGCTCTATGTCTCGGACCATGGCGAGTCGCTGGGGGAGAACGGGCTTTATCTGCACGGTGCGCCCTCATTCATGGCGCCGGCGGAACAGACCCATGTGCCGATGGTGGTCTGGCTGTCGCAGGCCTATCAGCGCGCCTTTGGCGTGACGACGGAATGCTTGCGCCGGGGGGTGGGCGCGCCCCATAGCCACGACAACTTCTTTCACACCGCCCTTGGCCTGGCCGATACCGAAACGGCCGAGCGGGATGCGGGCCTTGACCTGACCCAGCCCTGTCGGCCCTGAACCCCGGCGTTTTCCGTGTAAATCCGGGGAAAACCACCGCTCTGCGCCCTTGCATCACCGGGGGCGATCTGTATAAGGCAGCATCCTTTCCGCATCTTCCGTGAACCGGCGATGCCTCTCGTGACCCAGGGCCGCGGAAAGATTTGCCCGGTCTTTGAAGCCGCCCGAGACGAAAAGGAACGCACATGCCGCTGTACGAGCATGTCTTTATCTCGCGTCAGGATCTTTCCAACGCGCAGGCCGAGGGCCTTGTCGAACATTTCTCCGCAGTGCTTTCGGACAACGGCGGCAAAGTCGTCGAGTCGGAATACTGGGGCGTCAAGACGATGGCCTACAAGATCAACAAGAACCGCAAGGGCCATTACGCCTTCCTGAAATCGGACGCGCCCGCCGCTGCCGTGCAGGAAATGGAGCGTCTGATGCGCCTGCATGACGACGTGATGCGCGTGCTGACCATCAAGGTCGACAAGCACAATGACGGCCCGTCGGTGCAGATGCAAAAGCGTGATGAGCGTGGCGACCGCGAAGAGCGTAGCGACCGCGGTGATCGCGGTGATCGTGGCGGCTTTGGTGATCGTGGCCCGCGCCCCGATCGCGGCCCCCGTCGTTGATCCCGGTCTGAAGGAAAGGAATCCCTAAAATGCCGAACAAGCCGTTTTGCCGCCGCCGCAAGGTTTGCCCCTTCTCGGGCGACAACGCGCCTGCGATCGACTACAAGGACACCCGTCTGCTGCAGCGCTACATCTCTGAGCGTGGCAAGATCGTCCCCTCGCGCATCACCGCCGTCTCGGCCAAGAAGCAGCGTGAACTGGCCCAGGCCATCAAGCGTGCCCGCTTCCTCGCCCTGCTGCCCTATGCCGTGAAGTAAGGAGCGAAGACCATGCAAGTGATCCTTCTGGAACGCGTGGCCAAACTTGGCCAGATGGGTGAAGTCGTTTCCGTCAAGGACGGCTATGCCCGCAACTTCCTCTTGCCGCAGGGCAAGGCGCTGCGCGCCAGCGAATCGAACATCAAGAGCTTCGAATCGCGCAAGGCCCAGCTTGAGGCCCAGAACCTCGAGACCCGCAAAGAGGCGCAGTCCTTCGCCGACAAGCTGAATGGTCAGTCCTTCGTGATCATCCGTTCGGCCTCGGACGCCGGCGCGCTCTATGGTTCGGTGACGACCCGTGACGCCGCCGAAGCCGCGACCGAAGGCGGGTTCACCGTCGGCCGCAATCAGGTCGTGCTGGACAAGCCGATCAAGGATCTGGGCATCCATGAGGTTTCGGTGGTGCTGCACCCCGAAGTCACCGCCCGCATCAAGCTGAACGTCGCCCGTTCGGCCGAAGAAGCCGAACTGCAAGCCTCGGGCAAGTCGATTCAGGAACTGGCTGCCGAAGCCGAAGCTGCGGCCGACTTCGAGATCGCCGAACTGTTCGACGACATCGGCGGTGCCGCGTCGGAAGAGTAATCCGCCCCGTCAGGGACCGGACCCGGGCCGCGCCAGCATTCTGGCGCGGCCTTTTTCATGATCCGAGCCGCAAAGTCACCTGACTGCCCGTTCTGGATCACATTCCTGCCCGCTTTTCCCTTCATGGCTGCTCTCTGTTTTGAACCGGGGACTTGCGATGCGAATGATTATGATGGTGCTGGGGTTGACCCTCTCTGCACTGGTCATGGTGTGGAAGATGGATCAGGGCGGCCGGTTGCAGGCCGCGCTGGAGGGGGGCGAGGCTGGTGTTCTGGGTGATGTGATCGCCGAGGTTGAGGCCTTGTTCGACGCCACGGGTCTTTCCGGGGCCAGCCCCTCTGGATTGTTGCATATCCTGCCCGAGGAATTCACCGCCAATATGCCCGATCCCGAAAAGATCATGGCCGAACTCTCGGGTGAGCTGTCGGCGGAAACCGGCAACACCGCCTCAAGCCTGCGTCCAATTCCGAAAGAGCGGGCCATGTCCTCGGGCGGGGGGGCGCGTTTCATCTCGACCGCCCCCGCTGACTGAGCGAATGAAAGGGCGAAAGCCGACATCGCCCATGTCGCGAATTGCGCGGACAGTCGGGGCGCTGCATGGCTGACTTTGCGCAGTAACGAAAGAGCGCGATGACAGCCCTGCCCAGCCTTGCCCCGGCCCAAAGCCGCAACGATACCGCACTGGGTATCCTGTGCCTTTGCGCCGGCATTGGCCTGTTTGCGGTACAGGATCTGATCCTCAAGCTGCTCTCCTCTGCCTATCCGCTGTCTGAGGCGATGGTGCTGCGCGGGCTGACGGCGCTGCCGCTCTTGATGCTGCTGGCTTGGCGCGATGGCGGGCTGGGTACGCTGATCACGCCGCAGGTCTTGCGGATGATCGGGCGCGGCGGGGTGGTGGTTCTGGTCTTCGGCGCCTGTTAGCTGGGCCCGCCGGCGGCGCCACCTGCCTTTCGGTGCTGACCGACGCGCCCTCGTTCCAGGGCGCCGACGCCTATCTGGCCGAGGCCCGCGCCGCCTGCGCCCTGCCGGCGATCCGCAAGGATTTCCTCTACGATCCCTGGCAGGTCGCCGAATCCCGCGCCCTTCAC
>CALLZQ010000363.1 GCA_937858255.1 uncultured Tabrizicola sp. | reverse complement strand
CTGCTGGATGAACCGACCGCCGCGCTGGATCAGACGCTGGAGACAACGCTGGTCAGCCGCCTGCATAGCTGGCTAGAGGGGCGCACCGCGATCATCGCGACCCATCGTGTGCCGATCCTGCACCTGACCAGCCGCACGGTGATCTTGCAGAACGGCAAGCTGGCGGTTGATGGCCCGCGTGACGCCGTGCTGGCGCATCTGATGAAGACCACGCCCGCCGCCGTGGCAGGAGGGGCGCAATGACCACCTTTGACCACCAGTTCGACGAACGGATGCGCGGCCCCAGCCTGACGATCTGGATGATCGGCGCGGTGGTGCTGATCTTTGTTGTCTGGGCGGCGCTGGCCTGGGTGGCCGAGATCGTCCGCGCGCAGGGCGAGGTTGTCTCGTCCTCTCGCCCCCAGATCATCCAGAATCTCGAAGGCGGTATCCTTGCCGAGCTGAACGTGGCCGAAGGCGATGTGGTCGAGGCCGGCCAGACCCTCGCCCGGCTCTATGGCACACAGTACCAGTCGGCGGTGGACGACCTGACCGACCAGATCGCCACGCTCGAGGCGCGGCGTCTGCGGCTTGAGGCGGAATTGCGCGGCGAGGCTGATTTCGAAGCGCCAGAGGATCTTGCTGCCCGCGTCCCCGATGTCGTCGCCTCGGAACGGGCCCTGCTCGGCGCCCGGATGCAGGAAACACGGGCCCGGATCGAGGGTGCCAAGGCCGTCTACCAACAGGCCGCCAAGGAACGCGACCTGCTGGAAAAGATGTACAAGCAGGAAATCGCCCCACTGATCGAGGTGACGCGCGCCCGTAAGGCTGCCTCGGATGCCGAGGCGGAGCTGGCCGCCGCCCGCACCCGGGCCGAACTGGACCGCGCCAATGCCTATGCGGAAACCCAAGGTGATCTTGCCTCGCTGCGTCAAAGGCTGAAACTCAGTCAGGACCAGTTGGCCCGCACCCATCTGACCGCCCCGATGCGCGGCGTGGTCAACAAGCTCTCTGTCACCACCATCGGCGGTGTTGTGCGCCCGGGCGAAGAAATCCTACAGATCATCCCGCTGG
The DNA here is from genome assembly GCA_937858255.1 of uncultured Tabrizicola sp. GTDB lineage: Bacteria > Pseudomonadota > Alphaproteobacteria > Rhodobacterales > Rhodobacteraceae > Pseudotabrizicola. The sequence continues at coordinate 1,637 of CALLZQ010000363.1, read as the reverse complement.
ATGATGAGTTGTTCATCGAGGCACGGGTGAAACCGCAGGATATCGCGCAGGTCCGCCTTGGCCAGCCTGCGACGGTCAAGCTCTCGGCCTATGACTATACGATCTATGGCAGCCTTCAGGGTGAGGTGACATTCGTTTCCGCAGACACCTTCAAGGACGAACGCTCGCGCAATCCCGATGGCGATCCGCATTACAAGGTGACGCTCAAGGTCGACCGCACCCACCTGACCGAACGTCAGCGCAATCTGGAGATCCGGCCGGGGATGCAGGCAACTGTGGAATTGCAGACCGGCGGCAAGACGATCCTGACCTATCTGACCAAACCGCTCTACAAGGCGAACGAAGCGCTGCGCGAACGCTGATCCCCACTACACCGGCAAAGGGCAGGCAGAAGCCATCGGTCCGGGGCGCACAAGTCCCTGCGTCAGCTGCGTATTTTGACGCCTTGCGGGTCGTAGAGGGCATCAAGGGTAAGACGCGCCGGGGTCTGCTCTCCGGCGATGATCAAGGCGTAATCCCCTTGGGCCAGCCAATCTTGCGTCACGCCTTGGGCATTTCGGACATAGCCATAGCCGAGGCTGGCGCCGACGGTGTAGCCAAACCCGCCCGAGGTCAGATAGCCCACCGGAACGCCGTCTCGTAAGATCGTCTCGCGGCCCACCAGCACGGCCTCGGGCGCCTCGACCACAAAACCTGCGAGGGTTTTTTGCAGCGGGGCCCGTTGTGCCGCCTCCAGCGCCTCGCGCCCCAGAAAGCCGGTATTGCCCTTCATCTTGACCGCCCAGCCCAGCCCGGCCTCAAAGGGGGTATCGTTCGGCGTGATGTCTGAGGACCAGGCACGATAACCCTTTTCCAGCCGCAACGATTCCAGCGCGCGATAACCCACGGGGCGCAGCAGCGGGTCCGCCGCCATAAGCGCGTCATAGACCGCGCCCAACTGGCCAATCGGGCAATGCAGTTCCCAGCCCAATTCGCCCACATAGGTGACGCGCAAGGCCCGCACCGGGGTGCCCGCAATCGCGATCACCTGTGCCGCGCCAAAGGGGAAGGCGGCATTCGAGACATCCGCCGCCGTTACCCGCGCAAGGATCTCGCGTGCCTTTGGCCCCATCAGCGACAGGGTGCCCCAATCCTCTGTCACATCGGTCAGGGTGACGCCCGAGCCGGGCAGGTGATCGGCGATCCAGCCGTAATCATGTGTACGGAACCCGGTGCCGGTGACGATATAGAACTGATCCTCGGCCAACCGTGCCACGGTCAGATCGCATTCGATCCCGCCCCGGCTGTTCAGGAGTTGCGTATAGGTCAGCCGCCCGACGTCGCGCGCGACACGGTTGGCGCAGATCCATTCCAGCGCCTCGGCGGCCTTGGGGCCGGAAAGCTCATATTTGGCAAAACTCGACTGATCAAAAAGGCCGGCATGGGCGCGGACATGGGCATGTTCCTCGCCCACCGGGCCAAACCAGTTCTGCCGTCCCATCGAATAGACATCCCGCGCCTCGACCCCGGTAGGGGCGAACCAATTCGGCCGCTCCCACCCGAGTTTTGAGCCGAACACCGCACCCTGCGCCTTGAGCCGGTCATAGAGGGGCGAGACGATGCGGGGCCGTCCGCTGTCATATTCCTCATGCGGGAAG
>CALLZQ010000362.1 GCA_937858255.1 uncultured Tabrizicola sp. | reverse complement strand
GCTGCGCGCCATGCTGGAACTGTGCATGTTCGCCGAGGGCGCGCGTTATCAGGAAGAGATTTCCGCCGTGGGGCCTGCGGGCAAGATCGAATGCCTGGTGCCCGGGCCGGGGCGGTTCTGGCCGGCGCATCTGGGGGCGCCGCCGGTGCCCAAGGTCATTGTCAGCCCGCGCGATCCCAAGGGGCCGCACGAGGTGGATGTGCCGGTCGATCCCACGATCCTTGCGGCGGGCGACCATAATGGATCAACCTTCTACCAGCATCAGGGCTTTGCCCGCGCCGCGCGCGGCTTGCAGGCGCCAGAGGTTGGGCTGACAGACGGGTGGTGGGCCGTGGCCATCGGCATGGCCGCACAGCAGAGCGCGATCACAGGGCAGGCGGTCGATCTGCGCCGCGCGGCCTATGCGCCGCGCTGAGGCGGTTTAATTGCCCAGAATCCCCAGCACATCGCGCAGGATCTGATCGGCGATCTCCTCGCCCTCGATCACCGGGCCTTCGTTGATCACCGGCAGTTGCGGGGCATTGGGGTTCACGACGGGGGGCGGGGAATTGCCATCCTCCATCACGTCGGGCGAGGGGGCATAGGTGCCAACCGGCGGGCTTTTCGGCTCGGGGGTGTCCAGCGGCGGGGGCGCGGGCGTCGGCCCGGCCTGCCCCCCCCCCCCCCCCCCGCCCCAGATCCGGGCGGGCGGCCCCCCGCCGGTGACCCCGGTCAGGGGCGAGTTGTCGTCATTGCCCATCCAGACCCCGGCGACGTAATCGGCGGTAAATCCAATGAACCACGCATCGCGCGCGGCCTGCGTCGTGCCGGTCTTGCCCGCCGCCTGCCAGCCGGGAATGCGGGCGCGCGTTCCAGTGCCCTCTTCGATCACCTTGGACATCATATAGGTCAGGTAGCGCGCCGCCTGCTCGCTGATCACCCGCTCGCCAAAGCCGCCCGAGGCGCCCATCAGCACCTCATTATCGCCCTTCAGTTTCAACTCAACCAGACCATAGGGCGTGACCGCGCGCCCGCCGTTCAGGAACCCGGCATAGGCGCCGGTAGTTTCCAACAGCGTGCCCTCAGAGGCGCCAAGGACCAGCGCCGGCCCGTCGGCAAGGTTCGACTGGATGCCAAAGCCCGAGGCGACGCGGCGCACCGCCTCACGCCCCACAGCCTCGGAGACGCGCACCGCAGGGATATTGCGGCTCTCGGCAAGGGCCTGCGTCAGGGTGATCATGCCCTTGAAACGGTTGTCGTAATTCTTGGGTGTCCAGTTGCCTGACCCCGGAATGCGAATGGTCAGCGGTGTATCCTCGACATAATCGGCGGGGGTGAACCCGAGGTCCAGCGCGGCGGCATAGGCAAAGGGTTTGAAGCTGGAGCCGGTTTGCCGTTTCGCCTGCGTTGCGCGGTTGAAACTTCCCGGCGCAGCCGGGTTGCGCCCGCCGACCATGGCCCTCACCGCGCCATCCGCCGACATCACGATAATCGCCGCCTCGGCCTTGGACCCAGACTTGACCTTGTTTTCAAAGACATAGCGCATCGCCTCTTCGGCGGCGCGTTGCAGGTGCTGGTCCAGCGTGGTCTGGATGATCACATCCTCGGTCGTTTCCGACGACAGGAAACTGGGCGTCGATTCCATCACCCAATCGGCAAAGGCACCGCCCGATTTCGTTTCAGCCGCGCGTGAGAGCGTGGCAGGATGGGTACGGGCCGCGTCGGCCTCGGCCTTGCTCAGATAGCCCTGCTCCTC
>CALLZQ010000361.1 GCA_937858255.1 uncultured Tabrizicola sp. | reverse complement strand
CGCCGGGCAGGGTGACCGGCTGGCGAGCGAAATGCTGGACCCGTTCGTCGAGGAAATTGCCGACAAGGACGGAGACCCAGATCGCGACCGTGACCAGGACGAGCGACTTCAGAACGAAAAGCGTCGTCAGCCGGTAGTCACCGATCGGCAGCGCCATGCCGTCGAGGCCCGCCATGCGCCAGGGCAGTGCCTGATTGCTGCTGACGACCGGCAGGCCGGTTTCCGCCTCCAGCGCCGCGATGATGTCGAGCGTGCGCAGATTGGTACAGGACAGAAACAAAGCCTCGACCCCCGGGCGGGCCGCCAGCTCCAGCGCCGCCTGCCGGATCGAGGCAGGGTCAATCCGCGCCACCCGCGCCTCGACCTCTTCGCCAAAGGCCAGGGTTTCAGCCACGGGCAGCCCCGCCGCCTCAAACGCTTTGCGGATCGGCTGCGCCACCGGCGCGATATAGGGTGAAACGATGCCCAGCCGCCCCGCCCCCAGCGCGCGGAACCCCGCAATCGCCGCGGTCAGCGGATCGGCGACCGCCCGCGTCTTGGCCGCCCCGCTTACCAATGCCCGAACCCGGTCCGGCCCGATCAGCGTGGTGCCCGAGGTGCAGGCATATCCGACCGCGTCAAAAGCGGCCGCCGGGGGCAGCAGACCGGCGGCGCGCGGCAATTCCGCCTCCATCTCGGCGATGGTAGCGGGTGTCAGTTCCGCGCCCGAGGGAATACGGCTGACATAAAGCGCCACCTCGCCCCCCGGGAAAAGGCGGCGGAAATCCTGCTCGATGGTCTCATCGACCTGCAACACGATCAGGCCCAGCGTGGCCCGACTGCCGATTGGTCCGGCAAGCTGATAGGGAAAGTGGCTCATCCACCGATCTCCGGTAATTCGGGCGGGCAGCGGCGTGACAAAAACTCTGCCCCTTCCGCCCGCAGGACAATGTTTTCCTCATGCACCAGATAGCGGCCCGGGCCGATTTCCACCCCCGGTTCAAGGGTCAGCACCATGCCCGCGCGCAATTCCGTCTGATCCAGCGCCGTCAGCGAGGGCCATTCGGTCAGGGTAACACCCAAACCATGACCCAGCCGACCGCCACCGGGCACGGCCCCCGCCTCGCGCAGCGCCGTGGTCAGCAGATGATACAGATCGCAAGCCCGCATCCCGGGCCGCAGCGCCGCCATGGCTGCCTCGGTCGCAGCATAAAGGGCGGCATGGCCCCGCCGGGCCGCCTCACTGGCCGGGCCGATAGAGAAGTTGCGGTCAAAGTCGCAGAAATACCCTTCGCGCACGGCACCGGTGTCGAGCATCAGCACATCGCCGCGTTGCAACGGCGTCGCGGTCGCGGGTGAGATCACGTCGCCATAGCCATCGCGGCCCGCGCCCCCGGCGACATAGCTGACCCAATCGGCCCCCTCTTGCAGCAGGGCGATCTGGAAATCGCGAAAGACCGCATCAAGCCGCCGCCCCTCGGCAGCAAATTCCGGCACCCGGGCAAAGGCCGCATCGGCAATGCGGCAGGTGGCGCGGATCTTGTCGATCTCGGCCTCGGACTTGATTTCACGCACCCGTTGCAGGCAATCGGTCGCATCGTCAAAGCTGCGCTCTCCGATCATCCCGGTCAGGCGCAGATAATCGCCCAGCGGCATCCGCAGATGGGTCTCAAGCCCCATTGGCAGACCGATGCGCCCCCGTGGCGGCACGATCTCGCACAGGGTCCGGGCCAGCAATGTCACCCCGTCATCTCCCGGCACC
>CALLZQ010000360.1 GCA_937858255.1 uncultured Tabrizicola sp. | reverse complement strand
GGCAGCATCAGCCGGTATTTGGTTTCATAGAGCGAGCCCGGTCCGATCAGACCCGAGGCCGCCAGCGCCTCGGTCCGCACCATCGTGCGCGGGCCAAGGGTGAACCCCTGGGTGGCGCTGTCCGGCTCACGCACCAGTATCGCCGACAGGCGGAACTCTTGCAGACCCAGCCGGAACCGGTCGCCAACGCCCAGACCCAGCCGGTAGGCCAGCACCCGGTCCAGCACCGCCCCCGGCACCCCGCCCTCATCGCCGAGCGCCACAGCCAGCGGCATCTCAGGCTCCAGCACCACCCGCCCGACCAGCGGATAGGCCCCGTCCACCGCCTTGACCTGCGTCAGCGCGGTCTCCTCGCCCACCACCGCCATCGAGCGGAAATCGACGATTTCCGAAACCGCCGTCGCGCGCGCGGCCATCCAGTCCCGCTCAACCTGATCGGCATAGCGATAGGTGAATTCCATCTCGGCATCGCCGCCCAAGAGCACCGCGCCCTGATCGCGCAGGCCAGCCTCAATCGCGGCGCGCACCATGCCGACGGCGGCAATCGCCATCACCCCCAGCGCCAGACAGGCCAGAAAGATGCGAAAGCCCTGCAAACCGCCGCGCAGTTCACGCCGCGCCAGCCGCCAGGCCAGGGCCCAGCGGGCGCCCAGCCCGGCCCGCGCCTCCGGCAGGGCGCTCATTGCGCCGCCGCCATCGCCGCCGGGCGTTCTTGTCCCTCGATCCGGCCATCGGCCAGCCGCACCACCCGGTCGCAGCGCGCCGCCAGTTCCGGCGCATGGGTGACCAGCACCAGCGTCGCACCATGCCGGTCGCGCAGACCAAACAGCATATCCATGATCGCCTGCCCGTTCACCCCGTCAAGGTTGCCCGTCGGCTCATCCGCCAACAGGATCGCCGGGCGCGGTGCCGCCGCCCGGGCAAGAGCCACGCGCTGCTGCTCTCCACCCGACATCTGCGTGGGGTAATGATGCATCCGCGCGCCAAGGCCCACAGCCTGCAATTCCGCCTCGGCCCGGTCAAAGGCCGCCGGATTGCCCGCCAACTCCAGGGGCACCGCCACGTTTTCAAGGGCCGTCATCGTCGGGATCAGGTGGAAAGATTGAAACACCACCCCCATATTCCCCCGACGGAACCGGGCCAGCGCGTCCTCATCCATCGCCGTCAGGTCCTGCCCCAAGGCGCGGACCACGCCGCCGGTGGCGCGCTCCAGCCCGCCCATCAGCATCAGGAGAGACGATTTGCCGGAACCAGATGGCCCGATCAGACCCAGAGTCTCGCCCCGCGCGACCTCCAGATCAATGCCCTTGAGGATCTCGACCGGACCGGCATTTCCTGCCAGTGTCAGCGCCGCCCCTTGCAACGCCAAAACAGTCTCTGCCATGTCCCTGCCCCTTTGCCTTGCTTCTTTCGGATATGGCGCAATGCGCGCCATGCGCAACCTTAGCCTCACGATTGCGTTATCACTTTCCGTCGCCGTCCCCGCCGCCTTGGCCGATCCCGTGCGCATCCTTGCCCTCGGCGACAGCCTGACCGCCGGTTACGGGCTGATGGAGGCGGACGGTCTGGTGCCGCAACTGAACGCGTGGCTGGCCGCCCAGGACGCCGATGTCACGGTGATGAATGCAGGCGTTTCCGGCGATACCTCGGCGGGGGGGCTCTCGCGCCTCGGCTGGGCACTGGATGATTCCGTTCAGGCGATGATGGTGATCCTTGGCGGCAATGACCTGCTGCGCGGCATCGCGCCCGAGGCGACGCGCGCCAATATCGCCGCGATCTTGCAAGAGGCACAGGCGCGCGGCCTGCCGGTGCTGCTGGTCGGCATGAAGGCCCCGGGGAACTTTGGCCCCGATTACAAGGCCGCCTTCGATGCCCTTTATCCCGAGCTTGGCGCCGAATATGGCGCGGCGGTGATCGACAGCTACTTTGGCCTCTTGGCGCCGGGCGAGGCCGATCCCGCCGCCCTCGCGCCCCATATGCAGCCCGATGGCATCCACCCCAATGCCGAAGGGGTCAAGATCATCGTGGGTAACCTCGGCCCGCATCTGATCGACCTCGCGGCGAAAGTGACCGCCCCCTGACGGTCAATTCGCCGGGCGGGCCTTGGTGAATTCGGTCTCGATGATCACCTCAACCCGGTCGCTGACCCCCAGCGTGCTGCCCGGCGCCGGGGCGCCGAACCCGACCCCAAAGGCCGAACGGTCAAAGGCCCCGGTGGCGGAAAAGCCGATCCTCGCCCCCAGATCCATCGGCATGTCCCCCCAGCCGCCATTATAGGTCACGGCCAGCGTCACCGGTTGGGTCACGCCATGCAGGGTCAGATCGCCCACCACCTCGGCGCTTGTGGCGCCGGTGGGGCGCACCTCGGTCGAGGCAAAGGTGATCTCGGGGAATTGCGCCGCATCCAGCACATCCGGCCCGGTCAAGAGACCGTTGAAATCCAGCGCCGGGTCAGGATAATGCGTCTCCAGCGAGGCCGCAGCGACCCGCGCCGTCAGCCGCATCGCGGCCGGTTGGTCGGGGTCAAAGGCCAGCGTGGCCGAAACATCGGTGAATTCCGCCGTGTAATTGGAAAACCCCAGATGGCTGACCCGAAAGAGCAGCCGCGTATGGCCGGGGTCGAGTTGATACTCCCCCGCCATCGGCTGACCAAAATCAGGGTCCTCGGCCCGGCCCGTCACCGGCAACAGTACCGTGGCAGCCAAGGCTGCGCCCCAAAGGGTATTGCGAAGTCTGGCCATCTACGCCCCCAAAAGTTAGATGATACGCTAACTATTTACATCCCCCCACATCCCGGTCAAGCGGCAAATCCGGGGCACAGGCTTGCGCAAACCGGGCGCATTCCCCCCCTTGCAGCGGGGGCACAAAGCCGTCACTCCTTGGCCATTGCCGGAGGGGCCAATGTCCTTGATCGCCGAACTGACCGCACTGCTGGGGCCATCGCATGTGATGACCGGCAGCGACACCGAACGCTATGCGCGTGACTGGATGGGGAAATACACGGGCCAGCCCCTCGCGGTCGTGCGCCCCGGCTCAACCGACGAGGTCGCGGCCTGCCTGCGCCTTGCCCTTGCCCATCGCGTGCCGGTGGTGCCCCCCGG
>CALLZQ010000359.1 GCA_937858255.1 uncultured Tabrizicola sp. | reverse complement strand
TGGGCGTCTCCTGCATGGGGCCGGCGGGACTGGCGCGGGCCGGGTCGTCGGATGGCGCCCATTTAGGCCAAGCGGACCGGGGGGGAAAGGTAGGAAAACGACGCAAGGGCGGATGCGCGCGAAATTTTGTGACCGAAAGGAAACCTTTGCACGCCGGGCGGGCTTGAGTTTGGCGGGGCGGGCGGTCAGGGTGGCGCGAGGAGGCCCCCCTTGACCCAAAGACGCATCGCCTTTCTGGCCAGTCAGGCCCCGGCCGCGCAAGAGGCCCTTGCAACCCTGACCGCCCGTCACGGCCAGATCCGGCCCGATGCGGCGGATGTGGTGGTGGCGCTGGGCGGCGATGGCTTCATGTTGCAGACCCTGCATGAGACCGAGGGGATGGACCTGCCGGTCTACGGGATGAACTGCGGCACGGTCGGCTTTCTGATGAACGCCTATGAGGTGGATGGCCTGCCCGACCGGGTGGCGGCCGCCGAGGAAACGGTGATCAACCCGCTGGAAATGCGTGCCCCCACCGCCGAGGGGCGCGAGGTGCGGGCGCTGGCGATCAATGAGGTCTCGCTGTTGCGGGCCGGGCCGCAGGCGGCCAAGCTGGCCATTCATGTCGATGGCAAGTTGCGGCTGAGCGAGCTGGTCTGTGACGGGGCACTGCTCTGCACGCCGGCAGGGTCTACGGCCTATAATTATTCGGCGCACGGGCCGATCCTGCCCATCGGATCAGACGTGCTGGCGCTGACGGCGGTGGCCGCCTTTCGGCCCCGGCGCTGGCGCGGGGCGCTCTTGCCGAAAACGGCGGTGGTGCGGCTGGATGTGATCGACCCGGGCAAGCGCCCGGTGATGGCCGATGCCGACAGCCGGTCGGTGCAGAATGTGATCTCGGTCGAGATCCGGTCTGAGCCAAAGGTGCGCCACCGCATCCTTTTTGACCCCGGCCATGGGCTCGAAGAGCGGCTGATCGTCGAGCAATTCGCCTGAGGCGCCGCTCAGTCGCCCCGCGCCCAGTTTTCCAGTTTGCGATAAAGTGTCGAGGGCGCCAGCTCCAGCTCTCGCGCGGCCTTTGAGACCGAGCCGCCGTGCCGGGCGATGGCGGCGTCGATCACCAGCCGTTCAATCTGGGCCATGCTTTTGCCCGCGAGGGCCGACAGATCGTCCCGTACCACAGAGGGTGTTGCTGGTTGCGGCGTCGGCATCTCATTGGGATGGCGCAGCATGTCGGGCAGCATGTCGAGTGTGACCACCCCGCCCGGGTTCAGCACGACGATATTGCGGATCACGTTCAGAAGCTGGCGGATATTGCCCGGCCAGGCATAGCGGCGAAACAGATTGGCGACCTCACGGCTGAGGCCGGTGAACTGCCGCCCCTCTTCGGCGGCGAAACGGGCAAGGGCCGAGGTGGCGACCTCGATCACATCCTCGCCACGCTCGCGCAGGGGCGGCATGTGGACCGGCACGACAAACAGCCGATAAAACAAATCCTCACGGAATTCGCCGCGCTTGACCGCCTCCAGCGGGTCGCGGTTGGTGGCGCAGACGATGCGGACATTGACCTTGCGCGGGCGGGTCGAGCCGACGGGCAGCACCGTCGAGGTTTGCAGGAACCGCAAGAGTTTGGTTTGCAGCGCCGGGGCCATCTCGCAGATTTCATCCAGAAACAGCGTGCCGCCATCGGCCGCCGCCGCCGCGCCCGGCTTGTCGGAAATCGCGCCGGTAAAGCTGCCCTTGATATGGCCGAACACCTCGGATTCCAGCAGATCCTGCGGGATGGCGCCGCAATTCAGCGCGATAAACGGCCCCTCGGCACGGGGGCTGGCGGCGTGGATGGCGATGGCGCAGAGTTCCTTGCCGGTGCCGCTCTCGCCGGTAATGAAAACCGTGGCCATCGAAGGGGCGACCGAGCGGATCTTGGTCTGCACCTCGCGGATCTGGGTGGAAGAGCCGATGAAGAGTTCGGCAATCTTGTCCGGTTCAGCAGAGGCGCCCGCCCTGGTGCCGGCACCGGGTGTCGCGGGGGCGGGCAAGACCAGCGCCAGCGCATTGCGGACAGCGTTCAGCAGCCGCGCCTCGTCAAAAGGTTTGACCAGAAAGTCATGCGCCCCCAGCCGCATCGCTTCGACCGCGCGCCCGATCGAGGCATGGGCAGTGATCGGGATGATCGCGGTTTCGGGCCGTTTGGCCAGCATGTCCTGCATCAGCGCAAGCCCATCACCATCCGGCAGCATCAGATCCAGCAGGACCACCTGCGCCCCGCTGGCCAGAAACTGCGCCCAGCCCTCGGCGGCGGTGGCGGCGGTGACAACCTGATACCCGCCGGCGCCAAGTGTGGCGCGATAGATCATCTGGAGCGAGGGCGTATCCTCGATCAGCAGGATCGGCTGGGGCGGCTCGCGGGTCAATCGCGGCCTCGGGCGGCGGGGCGCGTGCCCGGCCCGGTCGGGCAATCGGGATGGGCGCGCACGAAGGCGAGGGCACGGGCCAGTGCGCCGGTCACTGCCGGGGCCAGATCGGTAAGGGCGGCGCGGTCCTGATCATGGGCGGCACGGTTCAGCCGTTCGGCCATGCGGTAAAGATGGGTGGCCCCCAGAGAGCCCGAGATCGACAGGGCGACATGGCTTTGCGCCCGCAGGGCCGGCCAGTCGGCGACGGGCAGGGCCAGGGCCAGGGCGCGGTCGATGGTCTGTAGATCCTCGAGTACCTGCGCCAGCAACGCAGGCCCGGTGTCAGGCCCGGCGATGGCGATCAGCGCCTCAAAGGTTGCATGGTCGAATTCCCGTACCGTCGGCGGGCTGGCAAGCGTCCGGGCAAGCCGCTGGGCAAGGGTCAGCGCCC
>CALLZQ010000358.1 GCA_937858255.1 uncultured Tabrizicola sp. | reverse complement strand
TGCGTCCTGTCGCCCCTCGGCGGGCGCGTCCACGCGCCCTGGGCCATGGCGGCGTCAACATCGGTCACATGCGGCAGCACTTCATACTCCCCCGCAATCAGCGCCAGCGCATCCTGCGCGATCAGCTTGGATGTCGCGGCCACCGCCGCCACGGCATGACCGTCATAAAGGGCCACCTCACCGGCAAGGGTGTTTTCCTGAAGGTTCCAGTCCTCACCCGTCAGTCCGGTCGGGAAGTCGGCGCGGGTGACGACGGCCTTGACCCCGTTCAGCGCCAGTGCCTTGCTGGCATCAATCGAGCGGATGCGCGCATGGGCGTGGGGAGAGCGCAGGACCGCAGCGTGCAAGAGCCCCGGCGCGGTGATATCGGCGCCATAGCGGGCGCGGCCCGTCACCTTGTCCAGACCATCGGGGCGGTCGGGGCGGGTGCCGATCAGGCGGAAGTCCTTGTCACTGGTATCTTTCGGCATCACGCAGCCCCCCGCATTTCGGCCGCGGCATCCATGACCGCGCGAATAATCTTGTCATAGCCTGTGCAGCGGCACAGGTTCCCGGCCAACCAGAAGCGCACCTCTTCTTCGCTTGGGTCGGGGTTTTCATCCAGCAGCGCCTTGGCCGCGACCAGAATCCCGGGGGTGCAAAAGCCGCATTGCAGCGCCGCATGTTCGATGAACTTGCGCTGCAACGGGTGCAGCGTACCGCCCGAGGCCAGCCCTTCGACGGTCTCGATCTGCTTGCCCTCGGCCTCGACCCCAAGGACGAGGCAGGAACAGACCAGCACCCCGTCAAGGCGGACCGAACAGGCGCCGCAATCGCCGGTGCCGCAGCCCTCTTTGGTGCCGGTCAGGCCGAGGGTATCGCGGAGGCAATCGAGCAGGCTCTCGCGCGGATCGGCGAGGAAATCGACGGCATCGCCGTTGACGGTGGTGGCGACATGGATGCGGCTCATTTTGCGGCTCCTTTCGCGCGCGTCAGGGCAATCAGGGCGGCGCGGCGGGCCAGAACCCCCACGACATCCTTGCGGAAGGCGGCAGTGCCGCGTTTGTCGTCAATCGGGCGGGCAGCCGCCTCGGCCGCGGCGGCGAGGGCGGCAAGCGCCGCCTCGTCCAGCGCGCCACCGACAATGGCGGCAGCGGCCTCGGGGACCAGCAGCACTGTCGGCGCCACAGCGCCAAGCGCCACCCGCGCCTCGGTGATCCGGGCGCCATCCCAGCGCAGGTTCACGGCCGCACCTGCCACGGCGATATCCATCTCGGTGCGCGGGATGAAGCGCAGATAGGCGTCCCCTCCGCCGGTACCTCGCGGCGGCAGATGGATCGCGGAAATCCCCTCGCCCTTTTCCAGCACGGTCCGCCCAGGGCCGGCAGGGATCGCCTCAACCGCCAGCCGGCGCTGCCCCTTAGGGCCGATGACGACCACTTCGGCCCCGGCGGCAACCATGCCCGGCACCGAATCCGCCGCTGG
>CALLZQ010000357.1 GCA_937858255.1 uncultured Tabrizicola sp. | reverse complement strand
TACCCGCAAGGTCGAGCGGGTGTTGCGCGAAATTGCCGAGGCACAGCCGCTGGCGCTGCTGAACCCGGCGCCGGTGGTGGCCTTTGTCGGCTTTGGCGCCGACAGCCTGAATTTCGAGATCCGGGTGATCTTGCGCGATGTGAATTTCAGCCTGTCTGTGCGCAGCGAGATCAACCACCAGATTGCCCGGCGTTTTTCCGAGGAACATATCGAAGTGCCCTTTGCACAGCGCGACATCACGCTGGTCAATGCGCGCGAGGTGGCCCGTGCCTTCCGGGGCGAACCGCCCGAGGCGGCAGCAGCGCCGGTGCTGGAACAGGCACATCCGGGCAGTCTGCCGCGCGACTATGTGCCGGGCGAGGGGCTTTCGCCGCAGGATGACGAAGATGGCGGAGGGGAGGGGCCGGGGGATGCCTCAGCCTCGCCCGAGGGGGGGCGCCGATGACGACCGAGCTTTTGTTCCGCGACGATCCCTATCTGGCCGAGGCGCCCGGCCGGGTGCTGGGCCATACGCCCGAGGGGGGGATCCTGCTGGACCGAACGCTGTTCTACCCGACCGGGGGCGGGCAGCCGGGGGATTCGGGGCATCTGGTCTGGCCGGGCGGGCGGATGACCATCGCCACGGCGGTCAAGGTCGAGGGCGGGCGGATTGCCCTTGTTCCGGCCGAGCCGCTGGCGCTGCCGCCCCCGGGGGCCGAGGTGGTGCAGCATCTCGACTGGACACGGCGGCACCGGCACATGCGGGTGCATACCGCCCTGCATCTGTTGTCGGTGGTGATCCCCTTGCCAGTGACGGGGGGCCAGATCGGCGCCGAGCGCGGGCGGCTGGATTTCGACATGCCCGAGCCGCCAGCCGATATCGCCGCACTGAGTGACCGGCTGAACCGGCTGATCGAGCGCGATCTGCCCGTCACCGAGGACTGGATCTCTGACGCGGAACTGGCTGCCAATCCGGGGCTGGTCAAGACCATGTCGGTCATGCCGCCCACCGGGCAGGGCCGGGTGCGGCTGATCCGCATTGGCAGCGGCGCCAGCCAAATCGACCTTCAACCCTGTGGCGGCACCCATGTCGCGCGTACCGGCGAAATCGGGCAGGTCGAAATCGGCAAGATCGAGAAAAAGGGCCGGCAGAATCGCCGCGTGGTGATCTCGCTGGTCGAGTGACGCGTTTTGGCGTCAGATATGGTCGGGCACCCGCGTCAGGGCCGTACGGATCAGGGGCGGCAGGTCTGAAATCTCGCGGCTGCCACAGTCGCGCGCACAGGCCAGCAGATCGGCACAGCGCGAGGGAAGGCGGCGCATCACGATGGCGGTCAGCCCGTTGGTATCGGGCAGTCGCCGGCGGGTGATAAAGGAAATGCCGCTGTAATAATCCAGCAGCCCGTCCAGCCCATATTCGAAATAGCTCATGTTCATGACATCGGAATAGGGTGTGCGCGACATCAGGGCAAAGCCGTCGAATTGCTGCACCAGAACCCCGTCATAGCGGGTCGAGCGGGCAAAACGCCGCCCGCCCGCCCGGATGGGCTGGTCATGCAGGTCATAGCCTTTCCACAACTTTGCCGTGCCCACAGTCGAGATCAGCGCCATGCCGTGATAGGCGCGGCGCGGCTGGCGAAACGATTTGCGCCAGTATTGATAAAGACCATCGGGCAGCATGTAGTGATCAAAGGGCCGTTGCGAGGCCAGCGGTACCTCGGATCCGCTGGGCGCGCGGCTGGGCGCGGGGGCCTCAATCTCGGTCAGATCCTGCAAGAGGATATTCGCATCCACCTGAAAATGCGAGCAAATCCGATAAAGAACATCGGGGCGCGGAAAGGCCATGCCGCTGAGATAGCGGTTGAATTGCGTGCGGTTCACCCCGATCCGCCGGCACAGGTCGCTGATCGAGTCGCTGTCGCTGGTCAGCCGTCGCAGGTTGCGCGCCAGAATCATCCGCAAATCGGCGGGATTGGGTGGGGGCGCGGGCATGCCTTATTTCCTTCGGTTGTATCATCATCTGATGCTGATCAGCGTCAGCCTGGCCCTGTAGCTGATGCCAATTGGCGCCAGGGTGATACATATCACAGGCTGTCGCTGTGACCAGACCGAGATTACCTTTGACGACGGGATCAACGAAAGCGGCGCGCTGCGGCGCCTTGGCAGAGGAGGCAGCTGGGCTATGATACATGGGGTCGTGATTTGGTACTCACGTCAGGAATTCAAAGCCCTGATCTGGTGTGAGGATTCGGGCGGTCTGGCGATTGCCACCGGCGCGACGAGCTGGCGCAATCCGATCGGTGAGGTGGCCGTGGGCGATTATGTGGCCTTTACCCCCATCGCCTGCGGTCGTGAGCGCAAGTGCCGCGATATTCACCTGATCGCCCCGCAGGTCGCCCCCGACCTGCCGCAGGCGATCATGGGGCGTGCCCGCCCCGCCACCAGCGAAACGGCCACCACCCCGCCCGAGCGGCGCAAGGGAAATCCCCTCTTGCATCTTTGCGCCAGTCGAGATTAACAGGCGGTGACGGACAGTTGGCCGAGTGGTCGAAGGCGCACGCCTGGAAAGTGTGTAGGCGGGGAACCGTCTCGAGGGTTCGAATCCCTCACTGTCCGCCACCTAGCATTGATATTGTTGGACAAAGTGGCGCATATGCGCCCCTGTCCCACAAATCTGTCCACAACGGAAAAACGCTTGGGTTGCTTGGGTTCGCCCCGCGCCTTGGCGGTTTTCGTGCCTCTGCATTGCGTTCGGCAAGCATAGGGTGCAGCGAGTCGGCTTGCTTGGTCCTGTTCCCGTGAACCCAATTTCCAGAGGGGCGTCGGGCGAAAAGCCTGCGTTCGATCCCGCTGTGGGGGGCTGGCGGGCGCGGTTTGCTGATCAATGGCCTGCAGAGCGCGGGGGCGCTTGGGTTTCCTGATCGCAGCACCCGGCGAAAGGGCAGGGCAGAGCCTTGCTGAACCGCAAGCCCGCCATCCGCCCGTGATTGACGCCTTATTCGTCGGGCAGAGGCCGCAAGGTAAAGCTGGCCGCCCGGCGGAAGGCCTCGGTGCCATCATCGGTTGCAGGCACCAGTGCCTCTCCCTGCTTGATCAGGAACATTCCGGGGAAGTCGAAGGCGGCAAGGCTGTACCCCTCGCCCGAGAGGCCGCTGACCAGATCGAAACGGCTGCCCGGACCCAGTTCGCCGCGGCCGATCAGGCGCAGCCCCTCTGGCGCCACCGACAGGAAGAGCAGATCACCATCCGGCGCCTCGCCCTTCAGGCTGATCAGATAGCGCTGTGAATCCCAGTTGGTCTGCATCTCGTCATAAAGGCGGAAAACGGCCGGGGCGACGCCCTCTTTTCCTGCCGGTGCAAAGGTCAGCTTGCCTGTATCCATGCGGGTCAGAATGCTGCCGCCATCCACGGCAGCAATGGTCAGGGGGCTGTCCACCGGCGGCTGATCGGGGGGGGCCTCTGACCCTGACCAGACACTGCCGACACGCATCACCATGCTGGAGGGTTTGAAGACAGGGGCGTCGCGCTTCGCGGCATAGTGATCGACCCGGCCATCCTCATGAAGGCGGCTGATATCGACCGGGATGCCACTGGGCAGCGGTGCCTCAGATTCCAGCCCGAACAGCGATTGTGACGGCGTGTAGCCAAAGGCAATCCGCCCGCCCGCAGTCAGGGGAAACGGCCCGATGGCAAACATATAGTCAGGGGGGATCTCTGCCGCAACGGCACCCTCGGGTGCGGGCGGCTGCGAGATGGCCAGATGCAGGCGCGGTTGCTGGTCCCAGTCCGGCCCGGCGCTCAGCAAGGCGTCCATGCGGTCGGGCGCGATGATCAGTGACAGCGCCGGCCCGCTCTCGCCCATGGGATCGACCGGGGCCGGGGTCGCCGGATCGGTCAGCGCCAGGTCGTCAAGCAACAGCGCAAAGCCCGGCCAGTCTACCGAGAGGGAGGCGGGCCTTGCCCCGCCACCGGCAGGGGGCAGGCCATGGACCAGGGCTGTGTAAACCGCGCCGGGCAGATGCGGCAGGTCAAATGCAGGCCCGACGCGGCGCACCGGGCCGAAATTGCGCGATGCCTGCCGGGCGCCCTCGATCTCGGTCAGCCAGGTGCCGGTGTTGGGGTCCAGGCCGAACCGGGCGCCGTCGTGACGGCGGGTGATCAGCATTGACCCCTCGCCATTCAGCGCGATGGTCAGCCGCTCAGGCGCGGCATAGGGCTCAAATTCCCCGGCCTCTTCGCTATCCGTGCCGCCGGCAGAGCCGACCAGCCCTCTGGTTTTCACCGGTTTCGGGAAATCGGTGCAATCAGGGTCAAGGCATCGCGGGAAAGAAGTGGCCCAGCCAAGACTGGTTAGACGAAGGGTTTTTGTCGCCGCATCGCCCGAATAGCCCTCGACAACCGCATCGGGACTGGTCTGCCCGACATAGCGCCAGGTGTTTGCTACGGGATCAACGATCACCGTGCGGGTGAAATCATTCGGATTGTTGTTATCATAGATGTAGACCTGCACCTCGCCCGAGCCCGCGATTTCCTTGATCGCATAGGGCACAACCGCATGACCGGCGGTCCCGTCAGGCTTGCTGAAGTTCATGATATAGCGGTCCTTCGCCTTGGGGTCGGCGAAATTTTCCCGCAGGCGGCTCAGCACCTGCGACGGGTCGAGCGATTCCTCCCCCCATTTCGGATATGGGCTGCCGTTCAGCGGCACTGTGCCCTGTGTGGTGGCATAGCGCGCGATGGCGCGCCGCGCCTCTGGTTTGGCAAGGGCAAAGGTCATATCGGCGCGCGGGTCAAGCTCATGGGCGGCCTTGAGCGGATCGTGGAAGATCTCAAGGCTCGCGACCGAAAAGCCGACACAATGCCCGATTTCCACGTTCTTGAGCCAGGTACGGCGCCACTCTTGTACCACGGCGCGCAGGACGCAGGGGCGGCGCGCGGATTTGCAGGCGCTGGACGAGAAGATCTGATAGAGGTCGTCATCCGTCAGATCGCTGGGCGGGCTGTCGTTGTAATTGGCAAAGGCAAATCCGTCCGGATCTGGGAAAAAGCCCAAGGTGTGCGTCATGTCGCTGTCGACCTCGGTGACGGTCTCGGCGCCCAGATGACCCGCCTCGGGATCGTTGCGGCTTGCCACCCAATAATCGCGTGACACCAGCTTGTGACTGGCGCCGGCCATGTAACTGACGACGCGGCTCTTGCCGGGGTCCAGTGACCCGGCCTCCCAGGTCAAGGTTCTGGTGGCGGCATCGTATCTGGCGCCGTCGCTTGCACTGACAAAGGTTGCGCCGGGAGGCAGGATCTCAACGATGGCGAGGGCCTCGGCCGGCGCGCGCCCCGCATTCTCGACGCGAAGCCGGTAGAGCGTGGCCACATCCTTCTGCACCCAGCGTGGCGCGATCTTGGTGATGATCAGTGACGGGCGCGGCAGTGCCTCGGTCTCATAGGCGCCAATGTCGGCCAGCGGGGTCAGCCCCCGGATTCCGGCCATCACATAGGGGCGGGGCCGTCCGTCCATGTCAGTCGCCGGCGCCTCGGCGGCAAAGCCCCGGTCCACAGCCGGAGAATACCGGCTGGGCCGGTAATTCAGCCGCGCCGGATCCTCAAAGCGCGGCTCTACGACCGACAGGCTGTGTCCGCCCGATGTCACCGGCTGACCCGCCGTCTGAAAGCTGATGCCGGCAAACAGGGTGTAATCCTCATCCACACCGGGAACACCGGCCACAATGCCGGTTTCATGGTTGGCAATCAGGGTGTTGCGCAGGCGCAGCGGGCTCCATGCCGCAATGGCGCTGGCGGCATTTCCATCATTGTCGGTGATTGTCGTGCTGATGATGCGGCTGTCTGGCCCCCCCTTGCCACCCAGATAGATCGCCGCCCCGTCGCCGCCTTCGGCGCGGTTCTGGGCAAACAGGCTGTTCTCGATCCGCAAGGGGGCGGAAAGGATCCCGCCGCCAAGGCTGGCCGAGCGGTTGGCGATAAAGCGGCTTTCGCGGATCTCGGCGCCGCGATCGGCATAGACCGCCCCGCCATAGCCGCCCGCGCTGTTGCCCCTGGCCTCGACGCCGCGCAGCGTGACTGCGCAGCCGCTACAGGCGACCGCGCCCCCCTGACCATCGGCATGGTTATCCTCTAGCGTGACCGAGGTCAGCACCAGATCCCCCCGGGAGAGGATTGCCCCGCCCCATCCGTCAGACTGTCCGCCGCGCAGGGTCAGCCGGTCAATCGCAACCGCACCCGACAGGTCCAGCAGACCGAAGGCGGGCGCCGAGGGCTCGCGCAGGACGATGGCGCCGTTGCCCTCGATCCGTTGCGTGCGCGTCAGCGTGGCGCCGGCCCCCCCTTGGTCTTTGGTCATCAGGCGATAGCGGCAACTGCCTTTCAGCGTCACCGTGCCGCTGGCCTCACCAGCGGCGACCGCCTGGCGAAAGGCGGCTTCGGTACAATCCTGCTTGCCGGCGTCAGGATCGGGGGGCGGTCCCGGGTCGCGCGGGCCGGGCGGCGGCAGCGGTGTCTCGCCCGGCGCCACCACACCCTGCGCGCCGTCGATGATCACACAGCGCGCCTCATCGTCTATCCGCCGCGCGATTTCATTCGGCCATCCCACGAAGGACCAGCGCAGCCCATCCTGCGGCGGCGCCAGAATATCCTTGTGCCCATGCGCCGGCACCAGCACGGTGCCTTGCGACAGGCTTCGCAGATGGACATTCCAGGCGCTGTCATTGATCAGGCGGAAGATGCGTTTCCCGCTGACCTCCGCGGCCGGGAGGGTCTGACAACGCGGGTCATCGGGCAGGGGCATGACCGGTGGCGCCAGACGCCCCCCGCCGGCCGAGGCGCCATCCGGGGGCAACCGGCGAGACAGGGGTTTGTCCCCCAGCACATAGCAATAGCCCTGCACCCCGGCGCTCAGTTGGACGGGCGCCTCGCCAAGACGGTAGACACCGTTATCCATCTTCTGCGACCAGGAAATGATGGCGGCCTGCGTCAGCGAGACATCCTTTTGCGCCCCGGCTGGCAGCAAGAGGGCGCTCCCATCCGCCAGATTAACCTTTGCCTCGCGCGACCAGCCATTGATCAGACGCAGCGTTGTTCCCCCTTGCGGCGCCGATTGGCAGAGCGGGTTGACCGCCTGTGCCCGGGCCGGCCCCCCTGACAGCGGCGCCAAGGCGGCGACCAACAGGAGGCCAAGCAAGGTGCGGCGTCCCCCCGTCACGCCATGGCGGCGCTGCGCGCGGAAAGGCAAGGTCAGACGGGGCCGGGGCAGGCTGCTCATGGCATTTCCTTTGGCAAGCGCCTTGACCAAGGCAGGGTGGCGCAGAGGCGGCAGCTTCCCGATGATGCGCGCGATCCGTGTATCACGGGGACGTGAAGCCCTATAGCAGGGCGAGAAAACCGATATGTCAAGTTCAGGATTTTCGTCGCAACCCAGACCGGATTTCAGCGCCGTCTTCGCCTTCTCTGTCTGGACCCGACCCCGCGGCGCCCCCCGCTGGCGACACCCAGCCTGGACATAGCGGCAAGTCTGGCGCCACTACACCGGTTGCAGCCGCCGCATGGCCAGCCAGCTTGCAAGGGCCACCGCGCCGGCGGTGGCAAGACGGGGCGGCAGGCCACCGATCTGATAGCGGAGACGGAAAAGGGGCGTGCAAATCACCCGCCCCGCCGCATTGGCCATGTAGTAAAAGCCGACATCCCGGCTGATCCGCTCGGCGGCGCCAAAGGCAAGGATCAGATAGGAATGCACCGAGGAATTGACAGCAAAGATCAGGCCGAACAAAAGCAGCCCCCCCACCAGCAGGACGGTCAGCCAAGGCGCCGTTCCACCTGCCAGCCACGCGACCAGCGCCAGCGCAAAGGGCAGCGGCACCAGCGCGCCGGCCCAGCGGATCGCCTTGGCGACGGTCTCCCCCTCGGGCTGGCTCTTGTGCCCCAATATCCGGGGCGCAAGCGCCTGAACCGCGCCATAGGCAATGATCCAGAGCGCCATGAACCCGCCGACCAGAAAGAACGCCTCGCGCCGCCCCTCGGCTGTGCCATCCGAAAGAACTGCCTGAAAATACACCGGAATGCCGACGACGAACCAGACATCGCGGGCACCGAACAGGAACATTCGCGCCAGCGACAGCCGGTTCACCCGGACATCGCCCGAGCGCCAGCCCGACCAGCTTTCAGCGGATTTCATCCGCCCGGGCAGGCCGGCGGGCAGAAACAGCACGACCAGCAACAGAATTATCGCCAGCACCGCCGCCATCACCCAGAGCGCGGTCTGAAACCCGGCAAGGCCCAAGAGCGCCGCGCCAAGGAAAAACCCAAGGCCCTTGACCGCGTTCTTTGACCCGGTCAGCGCCGCAACCCAGCGGAACAGCCCGCCGTCCTGCGCCGGGGCCAGCAGTTTCACCGCCGATTTCGACGACATCTTGGCCAGATCCTTGGCCACGCCCGACAGGCCCTGTACCGCCATCACAAAGGCCACCGAGCCGGTCAGGGGCCAGCCCGGATCCAGCCGCGACAGCGCCGCCAATGCCACGATCTGCAATGCCAGCCCGGCATAAAGCGTGGCGGCAAGGCCAAAGCGCGCTGCCAGCCAGCCCGCGGCCAGATTGGTCAGAATGCCCGCGACCTCATAAAGCAGAAACAACCAGGCGAGCGAGACCGGCGAAAAGCCCAAGGCGTTGAAATGCAGCAGCACCAGCATGCGCAGGGCGCCATCGGTCAGCATGAAGGCCCAATAGGCCGCCGTAACGGCGGCATAGGCCCGCAGGGGGGAGGGAGGGTTCGGTGGGGCAAGGGTCATCGGGGACGCCCGTGGCTAAGACCCGAACGGGAGGGGGGGCGGGGCGCAAGCTGGAAGGGCGCAGGCCAGAGTGCCGCTGGCCGGAAAGGCCTGCCCCCCCGGACTCCTGAAGGAAACTTATCACCAGATGAAGCGGTCAAAGGCTGTGCGCCACCATTCGGACGATATCGGCCAGCCGGCAGGCATAGCCCCATTCATTGTCATACCAGGCGTAAATCTTGACCTGTGTTCCGTCGATCACCATGGTCGAGGGGCCGTCGATCACCGCCGACCGCGGGTCATTGGTAAAGTCACAAGACACCAGCGGGCGCGGCTCATAGCCCAGAATGCCGCGAAGGGGGCCTTCGGCGGCGGCCTTGAAGAGGGCGTTCACCGCCTCGGCGCTGGTCGGGCGCGCGACCTCGAATGCGCAATCGGTCAGCGAAGCGTTCAGCAGCGGCACCCGGACCGCATGGCCATTCAGCCGCCCCTTGAGTTCGGGGTAGATCAGGGTGATGGCACTGGCGCTGCCGGTGGTGGTGGGGATCAGGTTCATCAGGGCTGACCGCGCGCGGCGCATGTCCTTGGCCGGGCGATCGACGATGGTCTGGGTGTTGGTCACGTCATGAATCGTGGTGATCGCGCCATGACGGATTTCCAGCGCCTCATGAATGACCTTGACCACCGGTGCCAGGCAATTGGTGGTGCAGGAGGCCGCCGTGATCAGGCTTTGCGAGCCATCATAGAGCCCGTGGTTCACCCCATAGACCAGATTGAGTGCCGAGGGCTCCTTGACCGGCGCGCTGACCACCACTTTCTTAACCCCTGCGGCGTAATAGGGGGCCAGCTTGGCGCCGGTCTTGAAAACCCCGGTGCAGTCGATCACCAGATCGACACCAAGGGCAGCCAGTGGCAGGTCTTGCAGGGTTTTTTCATGGGTCAGGCGAATGGGCCGGCCGTCCAGCAGCAGCGCGCCTTCGGCGGCGGCGACGGGGGTGCCCCAGCGGCCATGCACCGAGTCAAACTCCATCAGCAACGCATGTTGTTCGGCATCGCCGGCAGGGTCGTTCAGCAAGACGATCTCGCCGCCCGCGCCGCTGTCGATCAGGTTGCGCAGCACCAGCTTTCCAATCCGGCCAAGGCCGTTAAGGGCGATACGGGGCATGGGTTCACTCCTGTTCCGGGGGCGCCTCGCCCAGGGCATCAAGGCGCGATTGCAGCGCCAGCCGGTCGAGACTGGCAAGGGGTAGTTCGGCAAAGGCGGCGATGCGCCGGCGCAGCGCGCCATAGGTCCGGGCAAAGACCAGCGCCTGTTCGGCCGCCGTCCCGGTTGCGGCCACCGGGTCGGGCAGACCCCAATGCGCGGTCAGTGGCAACCCGGGCCAGGGCGCGCATTCCTCGGTCGCGGCACGGTCGCAGACGGCAAAGACAAAATCCATCTGGGGCGCGTCAGGCCGCTGAAACTCTGTGATACTCTTTGAGCGCAGGTCCCGGGTGTCATGGCCATTCCGGCCCAGGATCGACAGGGTCGTCGGATGTGGCGCCTCGCCGGGGTGAAGGCCCGCCGAATGGGCGATGAACCGCCCGCCGCCCAGATCGCGCAACAGCGCCTCGGCCATCAGCGAGCGTGCACGATTGCCCGAGCAGAGGAACAGCACCTGCCAGGGCCGGGGGGGCGTGGGCAGTGGGCCGGCACCGGCAAGGCCGCCCAGCAGATCGGGCCGGCCACGGGCGACATCCTGCGCCAGATAGGCGATCAGCGCCTCGGTCGTTTCAAGCTGCACGGCGTAATAGAGCGAACGCCCCTGACGCCGGACCGTCACCAACCCGGTGGCCGTCAGTTCTGACAGGTGATGCGACAGGGTGTTGGCCTTGAAGCCCAGGGCCTCGGCGATCTCGGTCGGGCGCACACCCTGCGGCGCAAAGCGCATCAGCAGGCGAAATACCATCAGCCGGTCGGGATGGCCGAGGGTGGTGAAAATCTGGCTGGCTTGTGAATGTTCCATAATTCCAGAATAAAGGAATTATCCGTGGCTGCCAGTGAAGATTTGATGACAGCCGCCACCACCGGGGCAGCGGCTGACTGGGGCTGTTCAGCCGGAAAACAGCCAGGTGCCAAGCGCCATCAGCGCCAGCCCGACCGCCCTCTCGGTATCCAGCCGGCGTGCCGGCATCGATAACAGCGCGAAATGGTCGATCAGCGCCGCCGAGACCATCTGCCCCAGCAGGACCAGCACGATGGCAGTGCCGATGCCAAGCCGGGGGCCGATCAGGGTGACGGACAGGATGTAGAAGGCCACGAACAGCCCGCCGGCCCAGAGAGGGGCTGGGGGCGGGCCGGGTCCGGCGGGGGCAGGGCCGGCGGGCACCGGCAACAGCAGCGCCGCCGTCAGCGCGACCGCGAAACCGATGCCCAACAGGATCACCCCGGCCCAGAGCGGCGCCCCAAGATGGCGTCCCAGCCCGCCGTTCAGCGCGGCCATCACCGGAATGCCCAGCCCGGCGGCGAACATCACCGCGCAGAGGCGCAGATATTCGCCGCTCATCACAACCGGCCCGGATCTGCGGCCAATCGGGCGCGGTATTCTGTCACCGGCAGCCCGCCGATCCCCCAATCCTCAAACGCGACCTCGTCGATCACCACAAAGGTCGTGGCGGGCGATTTGTTCAGAACCTACACCAGCAATTCGGTGACGCGGGCGATCAGGGCGGCCTTTTGCACGGGACTTGCTCCTTCGCGGGTGATCTTGATGTTCACATAGGGCATCAGCCCGCCTCCTCGACATAGTGAAAGACCTTGGAGATGATCTGCCAGCCCGCCTCGGTGCGGATAAAGGTCAGGAAATCGTCGAATTGCCGGCCCAGAAACCGGCAGCGCACATGCGCGCGGGCCGTGACGGGGCCGGCGAAATCGACCGAGACGATCTGATCCTGCCGTGTCTCGCCGCGGCTGCGCGGCGAGGGGCGTTTTTCGACAACCGCGAAATAGGCGGGCATGTCCAGCATCAACAGCGACGCGCCCGAAGCGGTGACGTAATGGGCCTGCGGGTGAAAAACCTGTGCAAGGCGCGCTATGTCCGAGTCATAGAGACCGTCGAGATAGGTCTCGATACAAGTGACCAGCGCGGCAAGATTGTCGCGGTCGGTCATGCGGCCACCAGACCCTCGGCCCGCAAGACCCGCTGTACCGCCGGGCGGGCCGCGACGCGCCGCATGAAACCGGCCAGATGCGGCCAGGCAGAAAGCTCGATACCGGTAAAATTCGCCCAGTTGGCGACAACAAAGGCATAGGCATCGGCCACGGTAAAGGCACTGCCGGTCAGATAGCCCCGCCCATCGGCAAGCCGCGCCTCAAGCCAGGCCAGTTTGGCCGCGACCGCGCGGCGGGCGGCCTCGCGCATGGTGTCATCCGCTGCCGGGTTGAACAGCGGCCCAAAGGCAATGTGCAATTCGGTGCCGGTATAGTTCAGCACCTCGGCCACGCGCGCCCGCTCCAGCGTGCCGGGGCGGGGTATCAGATCCGCGCGCCCGGCGCTGTCGGCCAGAAATTGCAGGATCGCCGGCCCCTCGGTCAGTGTCTCATCGCCCAGTTGCAGCACAGGCACCTTGCCCTTGGGGTTCAGCGCCAGAAAATCGGCGCCGCTGGCGGTGCGCTTGGCCTCGGTATCGACCGCCTCGGTCTCAAAGGGGGCGCCGATTTCCGTCAGGACGATATGCGAGGCCATCGAGCAGGCGCCGGGTTTGTAGTAGAGTTTCATCGCGATCTCCGTTGCGAAAGAACAGCCCCGGGATAGCCGAAGTGGAAACCTTTGGTAATCTGGTATCTTGTGGTAACTGTGCGTTTCAGATATCCCGCGGTAACCCGATTTGCCTGACCTGCCGGAGCGGATTTCCCCATGCCTTTGAAAATGCGCAAGAATCGCAGCCCCGCGCCGGCCTGCCCGCTCTCTGATTGCATGGCCTATCTGAGCGGGGCATGGACGCCGAATATCCTGTGGTATCTGGCCTCGGGACCCAGGCGATTTTCCGAGTTGCGGGTGGATATTCCGCTGGTGTCGGCCAAGGTGCTGACCCAGCGCCTGCGCGATCTTGAAGAGCGCGGCGTGGTCTTGCGCCGGGTGATGCCGACCTCGCCCCCCAGTGTCGAATACAGTCTTTCCGATCTGGGGCGCGAGTTTCTGCCGGTGATCGAGCAGATCGTGGCGGGCGGGCTGAGGCTCAAGGCGGCGCCTTCGCCGGGAATGGCCCCGGGAACGGGACCAGAGGGGCTGCCGCAGGGCTAGGCAGCGGCCTAGCCCGCCTGCGCGGGCCAGCGGTTGCCGGGCTGAACCTCGGCCCCCGCCTGACGCAGCAGGGCGGTTAGACGTGCGGTCATCGGCGTCAGATCGGCCTCGGCCCCGTCATGCATCGCCTCGGCGACGAACAGCGCCCGGCGTGTCGCAGGCCCTGTCGCCGCCGCCGCCCCCTGCCGATGCGCCCAGCGGCGGGCATGGGCCGCGCCAGAACTGTCGCGAAAGATCACCTCGCCGGGATCAGGCCGCTCTTCGGCGCCGCCAAAGGTGACAAATCGCTCATCCCCCCGCGCCATGGTCACTGTCAGATCGCCAGAGACCCGATCCAGATCAAAGATCGCCAGCGGAATGGCGGCGGCGGCGGAAACGGCATTACCGAAATCGACAAGGCCCGAGACGCGGGGCAGGGCGCCCTCCAGCCGCAACCGGCGCAACAGCGCCTCGGCGGCGCAGCGTGTCTGTGTCGGCTTGTGTCCCATGGCCGCATAGGCCGCCCGCCAGGCGCGGATCGGCGCCATCTCGGCTTCGGGCGCCTGCACCAGCCGGGCGCGGGCTTCTTCTTCCAGCGGGGCGGGGTCAGGCGGGGCAAAGCCCTCTGGCAGGGTGGCAATCAGACTCTGTACCCGCAGGGCGGGAAAGCGGGCGATCAGTGCCGGGTCATGGGTAAACTGGCAGGTCATTGGCGAAGGCTCCTTGCAGCGGGGCGGGAAAGGATGAGGATGGCGCAGGCCACGGCGCCAAGGCCGGCCAGTTGCGCGGGGCCGATGGCTTCGTGCAGCACCAGGGCAGAGAGGGCGACCGCCGTGACCGGGGCGATGGCGGTAAAGACGGCCGCCTCGGCCCCGGGCACCCGGGCGGCCCCGGCATACCACAGCAAAACCCCCGCGACGGCCGGCCCCAGCGCATCCCACAGCACCGCCAGCGCCGCCGGCGAACCAAGGCTCGCCCACAGCCCGGCGGACGGGGGCAGAACCGGCGCCATCGCCATCGCCACCGGCGCGCAAAGCGCAAGGCCCAGCCCGGTCATCGCCGTTGACTGCCAGAGCGGTGGCAGGGGCGTGCCCAGACGTTTTTGCAGCAGGATAAACACGCTTTCGCAACTGACCGCGCCAAGGATCAGCAGGATGCCGGTCAGGGCATCGGCGCCGGGGGCGGTCTCGCCCTGGCCCGGGCGCAGCGCCACCGCCATGACGCCCAGCGTGGCGCAGGCCACCGCCAGCGCGACCCGGGGCGAGGGGCGCTCGCCCAGAACAAGGATGGCAAAGACCGCCGAAACCGCCGGCAGCGTGCCGACCACCACCCCGGCATCCGCCGCCGGCAGATGCGCCAGCCCCAGGATCAGCAAGACAGTATAGCCGATGCTGCCCGCCCCCGCCTGTAGCGCCAGCAAAGCCCAGATCCGCAGGCCCAGCCGGGGCAGCGGCCCGCCGCGCCTGAGCGCCATTGCCCCCAGCACCGGCAGCGCCAGCGCCAGCCGCAGCGCCGTGGCGATCAGCGGCGGGATCTGGCCCGCGATCAGTTTAGAGGCGATGACAGTGGTGCCTACCGTGGCCATGGCCATGGCAAGCAAGAGGTATCCCAAGGGTCGTTGCGGCATGTTTTCTCCTGACATGCCGGGAATTTGCCGGTTGCACCCCCGGGGGTCTTGAACGAAATTGCGCAAAGGGCGGCCGGCGCCGGTTTGCCGCGCCCGGCGCAAAGCTATGGCTGCGGGAAAAAGGGGGGCAACGGCAGATGTGCAGCGCGGACAGTCTTCGCCCCTCGCCCACGCTGTTGCCCGGTGTGATCGCAGTCGAGGCCCGCTCGGCCCGCGCCTTCGGCCGGCATATGCATGACGAATTCGGCATTGGCGTGCTGTTGGCGGGGGCGCAGGATTCGGCCAGCGGGCGCGGGCCGGTGCGGGCGGGGCCGGGCCAGTTGATCACCACCAATCCCGGCGAGATTCATGACGGCCTGCCGATTGCCGGGGCGCCGCGCCACTGGCGGATGCTGTATTTCCCGCCCGCCGCGTTGCGTGAGAGCTTTGCCGGGCTTGGTGTCGCCCCGGGGACCGAACTGATCCATCCGGTGCTGGACCCGCCATCGGCGGCCCGGGCCTCTCTGGCGCTGCATCGGGCGGTGGTGCCGGGCGGCAAGGGGCAGGCGCCGGGCCTCGCCGTGGAAAGCCTGCTGCTTGAGACGCTGGCCGCCCTGAGCGGTGCCGCGCGTCCCGCCCCTGCGCCGCGCCCGTTGGCCGCCGCCGGGGCGGTCAGGCTGGCGCGACATCTGCTGGATGAGGATCCGGCCCGCGACTGGCGGCTTGAGGTGCTGGCGGCGCGCTGCGGTCTCAGCCGGTTTCATTTCCTGCGCGCCTTTCGGGCCGCCACGGGCCTGCCGCCCCATGCCTATCAGGTGCAGCGCCGGGTGCAGCTGGGCCGGCGGCTGGTGTTGTCGGGCACGCCACTGGCCGAGGCCGCCGTCGCGGCGGGCTTTGCTGATCAGGCACATTTCAACCGCCCTTTCTTGCGGGGGCATGGCCATAGCCCGGGCCCGCTGGCCCGCGCGCTGGCGCCGGGGCGCGGGCAGCGC
>CALLZQ010000356.1 GCA_937858255.1 uncultured Tabrizicola sp. | reverse complement strand
GATGTCGGTGATCGTCGATCCGGCGGGCAAGAGGTAAACCCCCGGCTGCGCCACCCGGCCCGAGACGGAATAGGACCGCAGCCCCTTGCGCCCGTTCTTTTCGGTGGTGTTCAGGACGGACGCGCCCTCGCGGCAGATGCGGGCGATCCAGAGCAGGGTTTCCACGTTATGCACCAGCGTCGGGCGGTCAAAGATGCCGACCTGCGCCACGAAGGGCGGGCGCAGGCGGGGAATGCCGCGCTTGCCCTCGATGCTCTCGATCATCGCGGATTCTTCGCCGCAGATATAGGCCCCGGCGCCGCGCCGCAGGTCGATATAACCGGGCGCGACGATCCCCGCCGCCTCCAGCGCCGCGATTTCCTTGCGCAGGATCTTCAGCACCGCCGGATATTCATCACGCATGTAGATGAAACAGGTTTCCGCCTGAACTGCCCAGGCGGCGATCAGCATCCCCTCCAGAAACAGATGCGGGGTGCGTTCGAGGTAATAGCGGTCCTTGAAGGTGCCCGGCTCGCCCTCATCCCCGTTCACTGCCAGATAGCGCGGGCCGGGATTGGCACGGACAAAGCCCCATTTGCGACCCGAGGGGAAGCCCGCGCCGCCAAGGCCACGCAGACCGGCGGCCAAGACCTCTTCCTGCACCTTTTCCCAATCGCCCCCCGCGCGCAGCTCGATCAGGCGCTGATAGCCCCCCGCCGCGCGATAGGCGTCAAGACCCTGATAGTCCGGCATCACCGGGTGAAAGTCGCCCTCGGCCACCACTGCCGAAATCAGGTCGGGCGTCGCATGATCGACATGGCGATGCCCCACCTCAACCACCGGGGCGGTGTCGCAGCGGCCCATGCAGGGCGCGCGCAGGATGCGCACCCGCGCCGGATCATGCCCTGCCTCCAGCGCCTTGATCAGCGCCTCGGACCCCGCCAGTTCGCAGGAAAGCGAGTCGCAGACCCGGATGGTCAGGTCCGGCGGCGGCGCCTCATTCTCTCGCCGGGGGTCGAAATGGGCGTAAAAGGTCGCCACTTCCCAGATCTCGGCCATCGACAGGCGCATTTCCTCGGCGAGCGCGCGCAGATGCGCGGCCGACAGATGGCCATGGGCATCCTGAATCAGGTGCAGGAACTCGATCAAGAGATCGCGGCGGCGCGGGCGGTCGCCCAGCAGCCCCTGCACCTCGGCAAGCGCGGCATCGTCATATTGCCGGCCCTTGGGCGTGCGCCGCCCCTTGCCCCGGCCCGATTTCCAGATGCCGTTCTGATCCGCTGTCATCCTGTCCGCCCTGCTTGTCCGCGCCCCCCTGCTGCAAGGCGCCGCCCGATCCTGTCACGACCGCATCGCCAGCGGTGGACAGATCGCGACCATACACTTACATCTTGCGCCATGAACGACGCTAGTCACTGGGATATCGAAATCGACGCGCGCGGGCTGTTATGCCCGCTGCCTGTCCTCAAGGCGCGGAAACGTTTGTCCACGATGGGAAACGGTCAGGTGCTGCGGCTGGTCGCGACCGACCCGGCGGCGGTGATTGACGTGCCGCATTTCTGCCGGGAGTCGGGGCATGACTTCCTGGGCAGCGCGCCCGAGGGCGAAGCGACCGCCTATCTGATCCGCCACAAATAGGGTCAAAGGCCAAAGGCCGAGAACGGCAGGAACCGCACCGGATCGCCCGGGGCGATCTCCACCGCCTGATCGGGCAGTTCGACCAGACCCGTCGCCCAGGAAAGGCCGGAAATCCGCCCCGACCCCTCGGAGGCAAAAACCTCGGCCCTGCCCTCCTCCGTCAGGCGCGCGCGCAGATATTCCCGCCGCCCGGCCTTTTTGCGCTTGGTAAAGGCGGCAGGGACGCTAAAGCCCTGCGGCGCCGCAAAATCCCCCCCCGCCAGCCGCGACAGCGCCGGACGGGCAAAGATCAGCGCACAGACAAAGGCCGCCACCGGATTGCCCGGCAGGCCAAAGACCGGCACCCCCTGCCACAGCGCAAGCGCAAGCGGCCGCCCCGGCTTCATCGCGATGCGCCAACTGGTCAGATCGCCACGTTCGCGCAAAATCCGGCTGACGTGATCCTCATCCCCCTCCGGGGCCCCGCCCGAGGTCAGGATCGCATCGCACTCCCTCGCGCCCCTGTCCTGCCTCCGGGCAATCCCGCCCGGATCGTCAGGCACATGGCC
>CALLZQ010000355.1 GCA_937858255.1 uncultured Tabrizicola sp. | reverse complement strand
TGGTGCTGGTGTTCTGACGCCCCGGCCCGCCCGGCGGTTCTGAAATTGGCCCCCGCCGGGGCAAACTGCGTCATGCCGCAATTTGTCAGTTGCCAGACCGGCACCAAGCGCTCACCCTCTCTGCATTTGAGTACAGGGGGCCATGATGCCGAATTTCAGAACTTTGATTGCGACTCTTATCCTGACCATGTTTGCCCTGACCGCGACAGGGCCGGCGGGCGCCGAGATCTCTGTCGGTGGCGGTGCTGGTGTCGGTATCGGGGCGCCAGCCCCGGGGGGCACAGGTACGACACCGCCGGCAGCCGGTGATCCTGCCGGCGGTGGGATTGCCGCCGGGGCAGGAGGCGCGGGAATCGGCGCTGCGCCGCCAGCAGGGCAGCCGGGAGCCGGTCAGCCCGCCGCCACCCCCCGCCGGCGGGTCCCCGGGGGCCAGGTCGCCCTCCCCCCCCCCCGCCTCCCGGGGCCGGGGCAGGCGGGCCGCCGCCCTTGACGACCCAGCCGCCGCCGCTGAACCAGCCGCCCGCTGCCCCGACGATCAAGCCGCATTACGTCGCCGTCAACGGTCAGGCCACCGGTCCGCATGACGAGGTCGCGCTGCGCGCCATGATCGCCCGGGGCGAGTTGAAGCGTGATACGCTGGTCTGGGCCGAGGGCATGACCGACTGGACAGCCGCCGGCACGGTCGAGGCGCTGGCGCCGCTGTTGGCCAGTCTGCCGCCCGAAGTGCGCTTTGACCCCAAGGCCTTCATGATCGGCAGTTGGCGCGGCGATCCGGTGCCTGCGCAAATCGAGGGCTTTACCTCGGCGCAGGTGCAGGGGACGGCCACCTATACCGCCGATGGCAAGCTGCGCATCAATGGCAAGATGTCGGGCACCTCGATCTATGGCCAGTATATCGTGCTGACCATTTCCGGCGAGGGCACCTATAAGGCCGAGATGCAGGGCTCAAAGCAGATCGTGATCACGCCGGTGGTGGCCCTGACCTATTCCGCGCCCGGGGGCGGCGGCGGCGTCGATCAGATGACGGCGCCCTTTGTCATCACCATTCTGGACAATAACACCGTCGCGGATGAGCAAGGTTACAAGTCCTATCGGATGCAATAAGCGCGGGGCTGCGCGGCCCCGCCCCGCGCAGCCCTATTCGCCCAGCTTGGCATGTACCTCGTCAAGGTCGATCTCGCCGATCGGCATCTTGTTCCCGGGGTTCTCGAAATCGTATTTGAACAGTTGGAAATC
>CALLZQ010000354.1 GCA_937858255.1 uncultured Tabrizicola sp. | reverse complement strand
GTCGTTCTTCGCCCTGCTGAAGCGCGGCGTCATGCACGCCTGCAAGGCCACGGCCCCAGGTGGTGACAAGGGTCAGCGTCCGCTTGCCCTGCGCATACATCGGCGCGGCAAGGGTGCTGGCGGCGGCGGCGGTCGCGCCACCGATCGCGGCCTTCGTCAGGAATGAACGACGATCCATAGGGTAATCCTCCCGAATTATGATGTGCCCACGGGGCGCTCTTCGCACCCCCGGTAAGGCTGACCCTAGCCGCAGTCACCGCTTCGTGAAATACCGACTACTACGCAGATTGCCCCTGATCCGGTCAGTTTTTCTGGCCAGATTGCCGAAAATCCGCGTCGTCCGGCCCCGGACCGCGCCGCCGACTTGGCCGTTGACCCCCTGCCCGGCAACGATCAATCTGCGATTCGACCATGGACCCGCAGCGCCCCCCTCGTTTTCGCCTGAACTATGGCCAGAAGATCTTTCTTCTGGCGACGCTGCCGCTGATTCTGGCCACGGCGATGATCGCGGTTCTGGTAACGCGCGAGGCTACCGACATGTCCGCGCGTGAAATCGCGGGGCTCGAGGCCAAGCTGATCGCCACCAAGCGTGAAGAGCTGAAGAACTACATCTCGATTGCCCGCACCGCCTTTAGCCCCATCTACGGCAACGCCCTGCCCGATGATGACGAGGCCAAGACCCGGGTTGCCCAGATCCTTGCCGCGATGACCTATGGCAGCGACGGGTTCTTTTTCGTCTATGATTACGACGGCAAGAACATCGTCAGCCCCCGCCAGACATGGCTGATCGAAAAGAACTGGGCTGGCCTTTCCGATGCCGAGGGCACCCCGGTCGTCGACAAGCTGATCGAGATGGCCCGGCAGGGATCGGGCTTTCACACCTATATCTGGCCCAAACCCTCTTCGGGGCGTGACGGACGGATGATCACCCATGTCATCGGCCTGCAAGACTGGCGGTGGTCGGTCGGCACCGGGGTCTTTATCGACGACGTGCTGGCCTCGGTCGCCGCCGCCCGGGCAGAGACCGAGGCACGGGTGCGCCGGACCTTCATCTATATCGGCGCAATCACCCTGGCCTCGGTCCTCTTGGTCTTCATGTCCGGGCTGGTGATCAACATCCGTGAGCGGCGGCTGGCGGATGCCAAACTCAAGGCGCTGACCCAGCGCATCTTTGACACCCAGGAAGAGGAACGCGGCCGCGTTGCCCGCGAATTGCACGATTCCATCAGCCAGATCCTCGTCGGCGTGCGCTATACGCTGGAACTGGCGCGGCGGCGGCTGAATGCGGGCGATGCGCGGGCGGGCGAGAGTCTGGGTCAGGGGATCGACACGCTGAACGGCGCGATCCAAGAGGTGCGCCGCATCAGCCGCGATCTGCGGCCCGGTGTTCTGGACGATCTGGGCCTTGGCCCCGCGCTGCAAGCCCTGGCCGAGGAATTCGGCAAGCGCACCGGGATCGAGGTTGAGTTCAAGACCAACCCCTTCCGCAACCGTCTGGACCAAGAGGCCAAGATCGCGCTCTACCGCATCGCCCAAGAGGCGCTGACCAATGTCGAGCGGCATTCCGGCGCCAGCCGGGTCAGGATGCTGGTGCGCGGCACCAAGGAAGGCGCCGTGGTACGGATCGAGGATAACGGCAATGGCATGCCCGCCACCCGGCGCGACGGCCTCGGTCTGCGCAACATGGCCGAGCGCATGGAACAGCTTGACGGCAAGCTGCGCATCCTGTCCACCAAAGAGGGCACGCTGATCGAGGCGCAGGTGCCGCTGTCGCATATGCTGCCGCCGACCGGCACGGCGCGGGCGCAGGGGGCCAGCGGCTCATAAGGGGGGAAGGCATGGCGGAAAAGACGCGCGTTCTGATCGTGGACGATCACCCGATGGTGGCCGAGGGCATTCGCGCCGTACTGGAAACCTATGACGACATCGCCGTGGTCGGCACCCTGACCAACGGGCGCGAGGCGGTGGACCGGGTGGCCGAACTGGACCCCGATGTCATGCTGCTCGACCTCAACATGCCGCAGCTATCGGGCCTTGCCGCGACCGAGATCATTCTGGAACGCCGCCCCGATACCCGTATCCTGATCCTGTCGATGCATGACAGCCCCGAATATATCTCGACCGCGCTGTCGCATGGCGCCATGGGCTATCTGCTGAAAGATGTGCCGACCGAAGAGGTCAAGACCGCGATTGACCGGGTGATGGCGGGTGAGCGTTACCTCTGCACCGGCGCCTCGGAAAGTCTGCGCCCGCAGGGCGAGGACGGGCGCGAACCGCTGACCAGCCGCGAACAGACCATCCTGCTGGAACTGGCGCAGGGCAAGTCGAACAAAGAGGTCGGGCTGGCGCTCGACATCTCGGTGCGCACGGTGGAAACCCATCGCAAGAACATCAAACGCAAGCTGGGCATCTCCTCGACCGCCGGGCTGACGCGCTATGCGATTGAACACGGCGTCTTGCAGGGCACCGGCCGCGCCAGCGAATGATGGCGCCAACAGGCTGGCCGCCGCCTTTACCCCTTTTGCGTGAGGATCACCCCCAGTGTCATCAGCCCCAGCCCGGCGAGGCGCAGGGGCGAGGCCTGCCGCACCATCGCCCCCATCAGCCCGAACTGGTCGATCACTGCCGCCGAGACAAGCTGCCCCAACAGAACGCAGGTGATCGCATTGCCAAGGCCAAAGCGCGGCGCGACCCAGGTGACGGACAGCACATAGAAACAGACCAGCAGGCCTGCCAGAAACAGATGGCGCGGCTGGCCCGGCATCTCGGCCAGGGCGCGGGTGCTGCCGGTCAGCACCATCACCGCCACCGCACCGGCAAAGGCCACGGCGAACAGGACCGCCGCTGCCGCCGCCGGCGCACCAACCAGCGCCCCTAGGCGCGCATTCAGCGCCGCAAGGATCGGGATGCCGATGCCCGCCGCCACCATGATCGCGCCATAGCGCAGGGTTTCTGCCGTCATGCCCGCCCCTCCTCTTTGCCGGCAGAGTGACCGCCCCCGCCCTCCCCCGCAAGCCCGGATGCAAAAAAGGCCCGCGCGGGGGGCGCGGGCCTTTCGCGGTCAGGTCAGTCGATCAGGCAATCACCGCCCCGTCATCGCGGCGGATGGCGATCAGGGCCGAGCGCGGCAGCCCCCCCGCCTCGGGCCAGCTTCCGCCCGGATGCTGGATGCCGACAAAGATGGTGCTGCGGTCGGATGAGACGGTAAAGCCGGTGATCTCGGAGTCTTTCGGCCCGGTCAGGAAACGCTCGATCCGCCCGGTGACGGGATCGCCCACCAACATCTGATTATTGCCCTGCCCGGCAAAATCGCCCTCATTGCTGTCATCGCCATCGGTCTGGATCCAGAGCATGCCGAACTGGTCGAACATCATCCCGTCGGGCGAGTTGAACATATTGCCCTCATTCACATTCGGGCTGCCGGCATAGGCATCCTTATGCACCGCCGGGTTGCCGGCCATCACAAAGAGATCCCATTTGAAACTCTCCGCCCCGTGATCGCCCCCCACCGGATACCAGCGCACAATCTGGCCATACTGGTTTTCGGCGCGCGGGTTCGGGCCACCGACCGGGGTTTCATCGCCCCCCGCATTCGGCTTGACGCCGCGGCGGGTGTTGTTGGTCAGGGCGCAATAGGCCTCGGGCGCGACCGGGTTTACCGCCACCCACTCCGGGCGGTCCATGGTCGTGGCCCCCAGTTTCGAGCCAGCCATCCGGGTATGGATGGCGATCTCTGCCGCCTCCATCCCCGTGGTCTCGGGCGTCAGCGCCAGCCACTGCCCGCTCATGTCATCGGCGAATTTCGCCACGAACAGCGTGCCCTCGACCAAGAGCGTCTCGGTCGGCTGACCTTCAACATAGGCATCACGGCTGACCCATTTGTAAAGGAACTCGCCGCGCTCATCATCGCCCAGATAAACCACCACGCGCCCGTCTGCTGCCAGCGCACAGGCGGCATTCTCATGCTTGAAGCGACCCAGAGCGGTGCGCTTTTTCGGCATCGCGGCCGGATCGGCGGGGGCGGGTTCCCCGGCATAACCGAAACGGGTCGGCTCATTCGGGGTCTGGGAAAGGTCAAAGCGCGCGTCAAAGGCGTGATAGCGATAGACGCTCTCGGCGCCGATGCCATAGCGCTTGAACTCTTTGGGCAGGG
The DNA here is from genome assembly GCA_937858255.1 of uncultured Tabrizicola sp. Classification (GTDB taxonomy): domain Bacteria; phylum Pseudomonadota; class Alphaproteobacteria; order Rhodobacterales; family Rhodobacteraceae; genus Pseudotabrizicola. The sequence continues at coordinate 1,754 of CALLZQ010000354.1, read as the reverse complement.
TGGCGGCGGCAGCCTCGACCCGCGCCTTGGCCTGATCCTCGGTCTCACCCTCGACCGGCAGGGCGGCGGAATGGCCGAAATAGCCGTTAAAGTTCTCTTCGCAGGTCAGATAGGTGCCCCAGGGCGTGCGCCCGGCGCCGCAGTTGTTCAGCGTGCCCAGCACCGTCCGCCCCTCGGGATCGGCGGCGGTCTGCAACAGCGGATGGCCGGCGGCGGGGCCGGTCAGTTCCATCGGCGTGGTATTGGTGATGCGGCGGTTATCGGGGCTGTCCAGCACCACATCCCAACCCGCATCGCCCTTGGCGATTTCAAACACCGCCACACCCTGCGCCGCCTGCAACAGCGCCACATCCTCGGCGCTCTGCGGGGTGCCGTCGGGGCGGCCCGGCAGGTTGATCTCAAGGTTCACATATTCATGGTTGACGCAGATCACCTCGCGCCCGTCCACGGAAAACAGCTCCATCCCGTCGGTATTCTCACCAAAGGCGCGGGCCTGGGCGGCGGCGGTCGTACCGGTCTGCGCATCGAAATCGGCCACATCCGAGAACAGCGGCTGGCCCCATTTGGCGACCGGGCGCCAGGAATAGCCCTCAGGCACATGCACGTCGAAATCGGTGGCGATCGGGATCGGGGTAAAGGTAAAGCGGCTGGCGGCGGCGGTCTGCGCCCGGGCCGAGCCGGAATTCAGCAGCGGTGACAGGCCCATGGCGGTGGCGGCAGAGCCAAAGGCGAGGACGCCTTGCAAGAACCCGCGGCGGGACAGGGCGCGCTCGACCACGCGGTCGAACTCTTGCTCTGCCGGGCGCGGATCGCGGGCCTCGTCAAACTCATCAAAGGACATGTGGCGGATGTCGGGATCGGTCATGGCGGCATTCCTTTGCTTGCACAGGATCTAGCCCCCCGTCTGGGGCGCCCTTGCGGCTGTCTTTGCCCTGCCCCGGTAACCCTGTGCTGACAGTGGGATGAAACCTCTGTGACAGGCGCGGGGCGGCCACAGCGCGGAAATTTCCTGACGCCGCCCTTGCAAATCATGCCCCGGGACCGAAGTCATGCACAGACAGAACAGGAGCGCATCTTGACCTATTTCCTCTTCGCCCTCGGCCTGATCGGGCTGTTTCTGGGCGGCGAATTTCTTGTGCGCGGGGCCTCGGGCATCGCGCGCCGGTTTCACCTCTCTCCGCTGGTGATCGGGCTGACCATCGTCGGTTTTGGCACCTCGGCGCCCGAGTTGCTGGTCTCGGTTCAGGCGGCGCTGGAGGGGCAGCCTGCCATCGCCATCGGCAATGTGCTGGGGTCAAACATCGCCAATATCCTGCTGATCCTTGGCGTTTCCGCCACAATCGGGGCGCTGATGATCCCGGTGACACAGATCTGGCGCGACCTTGCCTTCATGCTGGGGGCGACGGCGGCGGTCTGGGTGATGCTCTTGGACGGCACGGTTACGCGGGTTGAAGGCGTGATGCTGGTCGCCGGTCTGCTGACCTTCCTTGCCACGGCGTTTTTCTTTGGCAAGGCTGAACCCGAGGACGGGCTGCCCCCGCCCCCGGCGATGGGCCGCGCGGTGGCCGAGACCATCGGCGGCCTGATCGTTTTGGTGATCGGCGCCCGCCTCTTGGTGGACAGCGCCACCACCATCGCCCGCGACTTCGGCATTTCCGAGGCGGTGATAGGCCAGACCATCCTCGCCCTCGGCACCTTGCCGCCCCGATTGGACCCCACCGTCAACCCGGCAATGCACAAACAGCGCCGAAAAG
>CALLZQ010000353.1 GCA_937858255.1 uncultured Tabrizicola sp. | reverse complement strand
CTGGGCGAGGATGTCGCCGCCCTGCGCGACATGGTCCACGCCTGGGCGCAAGAGCGGGTCAAGCCCATGGCGGCGGCGGTCGATCGCGATAACCACTTTCCGCCCGAGCTTTGGGCCGAAATGGGCAGCCTTGGCCTGTTGGGCATTACGGTGGCCGAGGAATATGGCGGCGCGGGCATGGGTTATCTGGCCCATACCGTCGCGACCGAGGAGATCGCCCGCGCTTCGGCCAGCGTGTCGCTGTCTTATGGCGCGCATTCCAACCTCTGCGTCAATCAGATCAAGTTGAACGGCACAGACGAGCAGCGGCGCAAATACCTGCCCGGGTTGATCTCTGGTGCCCATGTCGGCGCGCTGGCGATGTCAGAACCGGGGGCTGGCTCTGACGTGGTGTCGATGAAGCTGCGGGCCGAAAAGCGCAACGGCTACTATGTGCTGAAGGGCAACAAGTACTGGATCACCAATGGCCCCGATGCCGATACGCTGGTGGTCTATGCCAAGACCGACCCCGAGGCAGGCAGCAAGGGGATTACCGCCTTTATCGTCGAAAAGACGATGAAGGGGTTCTCCACCAGCCCGCATTTCGACAAGCTGGGGATGCGCGGGTCCAACACGGCGGAACTGATCTTCGACGATGTCGAGGTGCCGTTCGAGAATGTGCTGGGGCAGGAAGGTAAGGGCGTGCGCGTCCTGATGTCCGGTCTGGATTTTGAGCGGGTGGTGCTGTCGGGCATTGGTTTGGGCATCATGGCCGCCTGTCTGGATGAGGTGATGCCCTATGTCGCCGGGCGCGAGCAATTCGGCCAGCCGATCGGGAACTTCCAGCTGATGCAGGGTAAGATCGCCGACATGTATGTCGCGCTGAACACGGCGCGGGCCTATGTCTATGAGGTGGCCAAGGCCTGTGACCGGGGCGAGGTGACGCGGCAGGATGCGGCGGGTGCGGTGCTTTATGCCAGCGAGCAGGCGATGGTGCAGGCGCATCAGGCGGTGCAGGCTCTGGGTGGCGCGGGTTTCCTGAACGATTCGGTGGTCAGCCGTCTGTTCCGCGATGCCAAGCTGATGGAGATCGGCGCCGGAACCAGCGAGATCAGACGCATGCTGATCGGTCGCGAATTGATGGGAGCCATGGTTTGAAGACAATTCTGATTGCGGGATTGGCGCTTGGGCTAAGTGCCGGTGCCGCCCTTGCCGAGATGCGGTTTGATATTTCCCCGACCCTCGACTGCCTTGCCACACAGGGGGATGAGGGCGACCGCATGTCCTGTATCGGCATCGCCGCCGGGGCCTGTATGGGCACCGATGAGACGACGGTGGGTATGGGCTATTGCCTCGAACAGGAATGGATGTACTGGGACGACCGTTGGACCGCGGTCTGCACGGCCGCCAGGGCGGGGGGGGGGGCACCGGCCCGGGACTTGGCCCCGCCGCTGAACGTGCAGGAACAAAGCCTGAAAGAGATGCAGCGCGCCTGGATCGCCTTTCGTGACGCCCGCTGCAACTGGGAGGCGACGCTCTGGATGGGGGGCACCGGTTCCGGCCCCGCGCAATTGGCCTGTCTGATGCAGGAAACCGGGCGTCAGGCGCTGACCCTGCAAATCCTCGGGCTGGGTCAGTGATGTTGCCTGCCGGTCAGGATTGGGCGGGGATGACCCGCGATTTCCGCTGGCAGTTTCCGGCGCGGCTGAACATGGCCGTGCAGATCATTGATGAGCGCGCGCGGGCGGAACCCGCGCGCCTTGCCCTGATCGACCTGACCGAGGGGCGGCGCGACATCAGCTATGGCGATCTGGCGGTGCTGTCCCATCGGGTCGGGGCGGCCTTGGTTGCGGAGGGGGTAGGGCCGGGGGACCGGAGGGGCGACCTCCTCAGCGAATCGGCGCTGACCGCGGCCGCCCATGCCGCGATCTGGCGGATGGGGGCGATTTCCGTCCCGCTGTTCAAGCTCTTTCGCCATGACGCTTTGGAAAGCCGGGTGCGTGATGCCGGCCTGACAGTTGCCGTCACGGATGATGAGGGGGCCACCCTTCTGGCCCCCTTGGGCGTCACCACGCTGACCGAGGCGCATTTGCCGGCCACCGCCGCGCCTCAGCCCATGGCCGAAACCGGCCCCGAAACGCCTGCCTGCCTGATCTACACCAGTGGCACCACTGGCAAGCCCAAGGGGGCGCTGCACGGCCACCGGATGCTGATGGGGCACCTGCCGGGGGTTGAGGTCAGCCATGACCGCCTCGGCCAGCCGGGTGACGTGATCTGGACCCCGGCAGATTGGGCCTGGATCGGCGGCCTCTTCGATGTGCTGATGCCGGGCCTTGCGCTTGGCGTGCCGGTCGTTGCCGCGCGCCTGCCCAAGTTCACGGCGGCCGAGTCGATCCGCATCTGTCGCGAGGGCGGGGTGCGCAATGTGTTCTTCCCCCCCACCGCGCTGCGGATGCTGCGGGCCGAGGGGGCAATCATCCCCGGCCTGCGCTCGGTCGCCTCGGGCGGCGAGCCGCTGGGTGCCGAGATGCTGGACTGGGGCCGCGCCGCCTTTGGCCTGACCATCAACGAATTCTACGGCCAGACTGAGTGCAATATGGTCGCCTCATCGGCCGCCAGCCTGTTTGCGCCGCGCCCGGGCTGTATCGGCCGCGCCGTGCCGGGGTTCCGCATTGGCGTTATTGACGCCGGGGGCGCCGAACTTCGCAGGGGAGAGGAGGGCGACATCGCCATCCATCGCGGCGCCGGGTCGATGATGCTGGAATACTGGCAGCGGCCCGCGGCGACGGCAGAGAAATTCCGCGGCGACTGGATGCTGACCGGCGACCGGGGCCGGTGGGAGGGCGACTACCTGCGCTTTGTCGGGCGTGAGGATGACGTGATCACCAGCGCCGGTTACCGCATCGGCCCCGCCGAGATTGAGGATTGCCTGATGACCCATCCGGCGGTCGCGACCGTGGGGGTGGTGGGCAAGCCCGATCCGCTGCGGACCGAGATCGTCAAGGCCTATGTCGTCCTGCGCCCCGGCGCCTCGGCCAGTGCCGGGGAATTGACCGAACATGTCCGTGCCCGCCTGTCGGGCCATGCCTACCCGCGCGAGATCGCCTTTCTGCCCGCCCTGCCAATGACGGTCAGCGGCAAGGTGATCCGCAAGGATCTGCGCGCCATGGCGATGGCCGAGGCCGCCACCCCCTTCGGAGGAAACGCATGAAACTGAACTCTGCCCACCTTCCGGGCACCGAGGCCGCCAAGGCCAATCGCGCCGCCCATCTGGCGCTGATTGAGGCGGCCCGCGCCGCCGCGCATGCCGCCGCTGACGGCGGGGGTGAGGCCGCCCGTGCCCGCCCCACCGCGCGGGGCAAGATGCTGCCCCGCGATCGGGGGGCGGCGCTGCTCGACCCCCGCGCGCCCTTCCTCGAAATCGGCGCGACGGCGGCGCATGGCCTCTATGATGGCGCCGCGCCCTGTGCCGGGGTGATCGCCGGCGTGGGCCGCGTCCATGGCCAAGAGGTGATGGTCGTGGCCAATGATGCCACGGTCAAGGGCGGCACCTATTACCCGATGACGGTCAAGAAACACCTGCGCGCCCAGGAAATCGCCGCCGAATGCCATCTGCCTTGTGTCTACCTCGTCGATTCCGGCGGCGCCAACCTGCCCAATCAGGACGAGGTCTTTCCCGACCGCGACCACTTCGGCCGCATCTTCTACAATCAGGCGAATATGAGCGCGCGCGGCATCGCCCAGATCGCCGTTGTGATGGGCTCCTGCACCGCTGGCGGCGCCTATGTCCCGGCGATGTCCGATGTCTCGATCATCGTGCGCGATCAGGGCACCATCTTCCTTGCCG
>CALLZQ010000352.1 GCA_937858255.1 uncultured Tabrizicola sp. | reverse complement strand
CATGGTGCGGATGTTCCCCGACCTGTTCCGGGGCAACCGGATCGAGCCGGTGGACAGTTACCCAGAAATCCTGCGCCGCACCCTCGCCAGCGTGGCGCCCGCCAAATGCGACCGGGAACCGACGGTGGTGATCCTGACCCCGGGCCATTTCAACAGCGCTTATTATGAGCATTCCTTCCTTGCCGATCTGATGGGCGTCGAGCTGGTCGAGGGGCAGGATTTGTTCGTCGAGGGTGAATTCGTCTTCATGCGCACCACCGAAGGCCCGCGCCGGGTGGATGTGATCTACCGGCGGATCGACGATGCCTTTATCGACCCGTTGTGTTTCCGCCCGGATTCGATGCTGGGCGTACCGGGGCTGATGGATGTCTATCGCTCGGGCGGGGTGTCGATCTGTTCGGCCCCCGGGGCGGGGGTGGCCGATGACAAGGCGGTTTACACCTTTGTACCCGAGATGATCCGCTTTTACCTCGGCGAAGAGCCGCTGTTGAACAATGTCCCCACTTGGCAATGCGCCAAGGGTGAGGATCTGAAATACGTTCTGGCGCATCTGCCGGAACTGGTGGTGAAAGAGGTGCATGGCTCGGGCGGCTACGGCATGCTGGTCGGGCCAAAGGCGACGGCGGAACAGGTCGAGACTTTCCGCGCCAAGATCATCGCCGATCCTGACAATTACATCGCCCAGCCGACGCTCGCCCTGTCCACCACGCCCACCTTTGTCGCCGAAGGGGTGGCGCCGCGCCATGTCGATCTGCGGCCCTATTGCCTGGTGGGTGAGCGGATTGAACTGGTGCCCGGCGGGCTGACGCGGGTTGCGCTGAAAGAGGGATCGCTGGTCGTCAACTCGTCGCAGGGCGGGGGCGTCAAGGATACCTGGGTTCTGGCGGAGTAACGATCATGCTTTCAAGAACCGCAGATAACCTCTTCTGGATTGGCCGCTATATCGAACGGGCGGAAACCGCCGCCCGCCTGCTGGAGGTGGGGGCACGCATTGCCCTCTTGCCCTCCGCTGCCGGATACCGAAACGAATGGGACTCGCTTTTGTCGGCCAGCGGCACGGCCCATGCCTTTGCCCAGAAATATGGCGAGGCAGTGCAGCGCAATCTGGAAAGCTGGTTGTTTTTCGATCGCGATAACCCCTCATCCGTGGCCAGTTGCATCACCGCCGCCCGCGAGAACGGGCGGATCGTGCGGACCGCATTGACCACGCAGTCATGGGATGCGCTGAACACCGCCTTTCAGGAGCTGAAGGCGCTGGAGCGCAGAGAGCGCAGCGAACTGGACCTCAGCACCCTGACCGAATGGACGATGCGGCAGGCGGCGCTGATCCGCGGCACGATCGACGCCACGCTTTTGCGAAATGACGGCTGGGATTTCCTGAACCTCGGCTTTTACCTCGAACGCGCCGACAACACCGCGCGGTTGATGGATGTGAAATATTACGTCCTGCTGCCCCGGGTGGAATTTGTCGGCTCGGGTCTCGACAATTACCAATGGACGACGCTGTTGCGCGCGATGTCGGCGCACCGGGCCTTTCACTGGGCCTATGGGGGCGAGGTGACCTCAGGCAAGATCGCGCATTTCCTGATCCTGAATACGCAATGTCCGCGCAGCCTCTTGACCTGTGTCGAGGGGATGACCTCTCATCTCGAACGTCTGGCGCGCGGCTATCATCGCCGCACACCGGCGCAGGACAAGGTGCGCGCGATGCTGGCCGAGGTGGCGGAACTGCGGGTCGAGGATATTTTCGACGAGGGGCTGCACGAATATCTGACCCGCTTTATCGGCGAGGTCGGGCAGTTGGGCGCCCTGATCCATGACAGCTATCTGAACGGGGATGTGCGCTGATGCGGATAATTGTCGATCACCTCACTCGCTATGATTACGATCAGCCGGTGCGCGCCGTGGTGCAAAGCCATCGCCTGACGCCCTCGCTGTTTGACGGCCAACAGGTGTTGCGCTGGACCGTCACGGTCAGCGATGGCCAGATGGGCGGCGGTTTCCGCGATGCGGCCGGTGACTGGGTGCAGGGCTGGACGGTACTGGGTCCGGTGGAGCAGATCACCGTGCGGGTGCAGGGCGAGATCGAGACCACCGATCTTGCGGGTGTCTTGCGCGGTCATCGAGAGACGATCCCGCCCGAAGTCTATTTGCGCGAGACGCCGGTGACAGAGCCGGACACGGCCCTGCGCGCCCTTGCCGAGGGGCTGGAGATCGTGGTGAACCCGCTGTCGGCAGCGCATGAATTGTCGCGCCGCGTTTCTGCCGCCATTGCCTATACCCCCGGCGCCACCGATGCCCGCACCACCGCCGCCGAGGCCCTGGCGCGGGGCGAGGGGGTGTGCCAGGACCATGCCCATGCGCTGATCTCTGCCGCGCGATCCGTCGGGCTGCCGGCACGCTATGTCTCGGGCTATCTGTTGGCCAATGCCGAAGGCATCCCGCATGAGGCCGCCCATGCCTGGGCCGAAATTCACATCGCCGGCCTTGGCTGGGTCGGCTTTGACCCGGCCAATGAATGCTGCCCTGATGCGCGTTATATCCGCCTTGGTTCGGGCCTGGATGCCGAGGATGCCGCCCCGATCCGCGGCATCGCCCGTGGCCCCGGTCAGGAAAGGATGGATGTGGTCGTCTCGGTGCAGGTTCAGCAGTAAACATTCAATTGCTCGAAGATTGCCCCAATTTGGCCCCAGCTTGACCACAGGCGGCATGCATCTTGCCCTTTGGTTGGGATCAGCCAAGGGGGAACGGCACGATGAAACTGCGCTATGATTTCGACATTTTCGATGTCAGCCCGCCCGAAGAGGGCGGCGACCCGGAATTGATGGGCTTCTTTGTCCGTGCGGGCCTGGGGGGCGGGGCAGGAACCTCGCAAGTGGCCCTGTTTCGTGACGAGGAAACCGCCCGCGCCCTGCGTGAGGCGCCGCGCGCGATGCGTGCCTATTTCCTCGAATCCGGGTTTGGGCTGAACACCTATCGTTCTGGCGCCCCGGTCGATCATTACCCCGCCACCGATGAGGCCGCGCGTCTGCGGGTGATCGAACGCCTAACCGCCAATGCCGGGCTGTTCGCGCTGCCCGGGGCCGAACAGACGCCGCCCGACGGCTTTTCGCTGTCCGATTTCATCGCGCATCTTGCCATCGCCGCGCCGATTGATATGCCGGCCCCGGCGCAAGCCAGCACCCCGACCTTCGATGCGATCTCGGCCCCCCTGCCGAAGAATCGGGGCGAGGCCCCGACCGCCCGCGCCTCGGCGGCGCTGAACCAGATCGCGGGCGTGACCGGGCGCCTCTTGCGCCAGATGCCGCGATTGGGGCAGTTGCGCCGTCCCTGACCCGGGCCGGGCGATTTTTTGCGCCCCGCCACCGGGGGGCACGAAAGATGCCGCTTTTCTTCGCCTTACCGGCTCGTTAGCACAGAGGCAGAACGAGGGGACGGATCATGACCTATTGCGTCGGGCTCTTGCTGAATGCGGGGATGGTGCTGCTGTCGGATACCCGCACGAATGCCGGGCTCGACAATATCGCCACCTATCGCAAGATGTTTCATTTCGAGGAAACCGGCGAGCGGGTGATCACCATCATGACCGCCGGCAGCCTGTCGGTCACGCAAACCACCATCGCGCGCCTGCGCGAGGCGATGGAGGATGAC
>CALLZQ010000351.1 GCA_937858255.1 uncultured Tabrizicola sp. | reverse complement strand
GTTGCTTGCTGCTGGTCGCGTTGCTGGCGCTGGGCAGCGGTTGCGGCGTGGCGGGGGCCCCCCCCCCCGCCCCCCCCCCCCCCGGGGGGGGGGCGGGGGCCCCCCCCCCCGCCGCCCCCACGGCCCGGGCTACGCGCCCCCCCCCGACCCCGCGGGGGCGGGCGCGGTTGTTCGCAACGTTTTCGGCCCGCTCGACCGCCGGCTTGATCGGCTTGCCCCAGCCATTTTCCCAAGCGGTGTCGGTGATGTATTTCTCGACCGAGCCGATGGTCACGGTGCCATGGCCCGATTGCTCGATCACGCAATTGCCCTCGCACAGACGGTCCTGCGGGCAAATCCGGCCACAGATTTCGGGGAAGGTATTGGTGGCCTGACTGATCTCATAAGCCTCTTGCAGGCGCCCCTCGGCGGTCAATCGCAGCCAGTCAGGGATGTTGTTGTGCAAGGGGCAATGCGACTGGCAATAGGGCACGCCGCACTGGCTGCAACGGCTGGCCTGTTCCGCCGCCTTTTCCGCGGCATATTCGCGATAGATCTCGTGGAAGTCCTGGGCACGCAAATTGGCCGGGCGCTTCTCGGGCATCTCTTTTGAGACGTTCACGAATTTCAGCATTTTCTGCGTGGCCACGGCTGCGCCTCCCTACGGCTTGTCTCGGGTGCGCCTTGATACCCTTGAGCATAGGGAAATAAAAGTCAGCATTACTTACCTAATTGGCGGTTTTTTATTACCAAGGTCAGTTTTGATGACCTTTTTTTGGTTTTTTAGGTAAGAATTACTTACCTTTTTCGCTAAGCCCCCAGCAAAAGCGCCAAAACCGCCGCAGATCCGATGATGATTCGCCACCAGCCAAACACCGCATAGCCATGCCGCCCCACATAGCCGAGGACAGACCTGACCACGGCAACCGCCGTGATAAAGGCCACGGCAAAGCCCACCGATATATCGGCCAAGGCACTGAAATCGAGGTCATTTCTGGATTTCAGCAGGTCGTAGAATACTGCGGCGCCCATGGTTGGCAGCGACAACAGGAACGAGAACTCGGCCGCCGCACGCTTTTCCACCCCCAGCATCAGGGCCCCGACAATCGTCGCACCGGACCGAGAAACGCCGGGCACCATGGCAAGGCATTGGCAGACCCCGATCCAGAACGCCTTGCGCAACGGCAAGCCCATCGCATCCATATGCACCGGTTTGGGCGCAATCCGGTCGATCAGCAACAGCACGACGCCGCCCCAGATCAGGTTCACCGCGATCAGCATCGGCGTTTCGAACAATACTTTCTTGATGAAATCATGGGCGAGCAGTCCCACCACGACTGCCGGCAAGAACGCCAGCATCAGGCCGACCAGTGCCCGCGTCGCCCCGCGATCCGTGCGCGCCGCCAGGGCCAGCCGGGTCAATTGCACCGCACAGACGGAAAACAGCGCCAGCACGGCACCAAGCTGGATCACCACCTCAAAGGTATT
>CALLZQ010000350.1 GCA_937858255.1 uncultured Tabrizicola sp. | reverse complement strand
TCACGCGGGTTGCCGATGACCGAGACAAAGACCTCGGGGATAGAAGCCCCGTCGGTCAGCGTGTTGCGCGGGGCAATCCATTTGCGGTCCTGCCCATCGACAAATTCAAGCTGCACCGCCAGCGGATAGAATTCATAGGGTCGCCCCGGGATGACCACCTTTTTGGTCGACAAGCGTACCGGCGAATTGCGGAAATAGCAGGCCGCCTCTGACTGGCCGGTACATTCCTTGTTCGATGCCTGAACCGTCAGCCCTGTCAGATCGCGCTGCCCCGGGGCGCAGGCGGCCAAAAAGATCACCCCCCAAAGGGCAAAGAGTCGGCGGGCGGGAAGGGGCGGAAAGACGGGCATGGATGTCTCGGTCTGAAAAGGGATTGGCGTAAGGTCAAGCCGCAGGCGCGGCGCCCGCCCTCTCTGAAATATGAGAGGGCGGGTATCGTCAGCATAACGTTCAGACGGCTTTCTTCAAGTCCTCGACCAGATCGGTCCTTTCCCAACTAAAGCCGCCATCCGCCTCGGGTGCGCGGCCGAAATGGCCATAGGCGGCGGTACGGGCATAGATCGGGCGATTGAGGTTCAGATGCGTGCGAATGCCGCGCGGCGTCAGGTCCATACAGGCCGCAACCGCATGTTCGATGCGGGCATCGTCCACCTGCCCGGTGCCATGGGTATCGACGTAGATCGACAGCGGTTTCGCCACGCCGATGGCATAAGACACCTGCAAGGTGCAGCGATCCGCCAGACCGGCGGCGACGACGTTCTTGGCCAGATAGCGCGCGGCATAGGCGGCCGAGCGGTCCACCTTGGTCGGGTCCTTGCCGGAAAACGCGCCGCCGCCATGCGGGGCCGCGCCGCCATAGGTATCGACAATGATCTTGCGCCCGGTCAGGCCGGCATCGCCATCAGGGCCCCCGATGACAAAGGTGCCGGTCGGGTTGACCCACCATTCCGTCCGCTCGCTGATCCAGCCCGAGGGCAGGATCTCGCGGATATAGGGCTCGACAATGGCGCGGATGTCCGCCGAGGACTGGCTTTCATCGGCATGCTGGGTCGACAGCACGATCGACGTGACCTCGACCGGCTTGCCATCCTCATACCGCAGGGAAAGCTGCGACTTGGCGTCCGGGCGCAACGTGGGTTCCTGACCCGATTTCCGTACCTCGGCCAGACGGCGCAGAATGGCATGGGCATAGAGGATCGGCGCCGGCATCAGCTCGGGCGTCTCGCGGCAGGCATAGCCGAACATGATGCCCTGATCGCCCGCCCCGTCCCGGTCGACGCCCTGGGCGATATGGGCCGATTGCGGATGCAGGAAGTTCGATACATCCAGCGTGTTCCAATGGAACTCATTCTGCTCATAGCCGATGTCGCGCACACAATCGCGCACGATCTGATCGACCCGCTCCATCATCCGCGACAGGTTTTCCTTGTTCGCCAGCCCCACCTCGCCGCCGACGATCACCCGGTTGGTGGTGGCAAAGGTCTCGCAGGCGACGCGGGCATTGCCCTCTTCGGTCAGGAA
>CALLZQ010000349.1 GCA_937858255.1 uncultured Tabrizicola sp. | reverse complement strand
GGAGGACTGTTTGGGGTTTCACCGCCTATCGTACCACGACCGACAACAAGCTGGAATATTGCGATCTGGACCCGGTCTGGGGCTGGTGCCCGCTGGCGGGCAAGGGAATTGCGGCGATCGCGGCGCTGCCGGCCGGTTTCTCGGGCTATGTGCAGATCCCCGGCACCACCACCCAGGGCGCCGAGATCAGCGGCGATTTCAAACTGTCCGAGACCTATGACCTGCACCTCGGCTATGGCTATGTCGATGCCCGCGATGCGGCCGGCGCCCAGATCCGCTATGTGCCGCGTCATACGCTCTCGGCCGATCTGACGGCCCAGTGGAGCGACAAGCTGTCGGGCACGATTTCGGTCCAGCATGGCGCCGATCTGCCGGGGCTGAAGGATTTCACCGTTGTCGGCCTGCGCGCCACCTACAAGTTCCGCGAGAACCTTGAGGGCTATGTCCGCATCGAAAATCTGTTCGACGAAAAGTATCAGATCAACTCGGGCTACAATACCTCGGGCCGGACTGCCTATGTCGGCCTGCGCACCACGTTCTGAGCCAGCCCTGCGGCTGGCGCTGACCCTCGGCCTGCTGGCCGGGGGTTTTGGCTTTGCACCATCCGCCGGGGCCGAAGCGCCCGCGCGGGTGGTGTCGATGAACCTCTGTACCGATCAGCTTGCCATGCTGCTGGCGGCGCCCGGGCAACTGGTCTCGGTCAGCCATCTGGCCAGCGATCCGCTGGCCTCTTCCATGGTGGCAGAGGCGCGGGCCTATCCGGTCAACCGGGGCGGGGCCGAGCAGATCTTTCTGATGCAGCCCGATCTGGTGCTGGCGGGGAGTTATACCTCGCTGGCCTCGGTCTCCTTGCTGCGCGGGCTGGGGGTCGAGGTGCTGCAACTGCCCCCCGCGCGTTCGCTGGCCGATGTTTCGGCCCATATGCGCCAGATCGGCGCGGCCTTGGGACAAGAGGCGCGGGCCGAGGCGATGGCGGCGGAATTCGAGGCCGCGCTGGCGGCCTTTCGGCATCAGGGGCGCGCGGCCAGTGCGGCGATGTATTATCCCAATGGCTACACAACGGGTGAGGGCACCTTGTCGGATGATATCCTGCGCCTGACCGGCTTTGCCAATATCGGCGCCGAGGCGGGTGTGACCGGGGGCGGCATCCTGCCGCTGGAACGGCTGGTGATGGCGGGGCCAGAGATGATCGTGACCTCGACCCCCTATCCGGGCGCCTCGCGGTCCGAAGAGATTTTGGTGCATCCCGCGCTGGCGGCGCTGCGATTGCAGGCGGGCGAGGCGCGGGTGACCGATGCCGACTGGATTTGCGGCACGCCCTATCTGACGCGGGCCGTGGCCGGGATGGCCGAGGCGCGCAAGGGGTTGGCGGAATGAGCCGGCTGGTGATGCCCGTATTGTTCCTGCTGGTCGCGGCGCTGTTCTGCGCCTCGCTGCTGATTGGTCCGGCGGCTTTGGGTCTGGGCGAGCAGATCGCGGCACTGATCGCGGGCAAGGGCGAAGCGGCGGTGCTGGTGATGCGGGCGATTCGCCTGCCGCGCGCGCTCTTGGGGTTGGCGGTAGGCGGGGCGCTGGGCCTGTCGGGGGCGGCGATGCAGGGGTTTCTGCGCAATCCTTTGGCTGAGCCGGGGTTGATCGGGGTTTCCTCGACGGCGGCGCTGGGGGCGGTGCTGGCGCTGCAAACCGGGCTGGCGGCGGCCTTTACGCTGGCGCTGCCGTTGGCGGCGCTGCTGGGGGCGGCGCTTTCGGCGGTGCTGGTTCTGGCCATGGCCGGGCCGCGCGGCGGCGCGCTGGCGCTGATCCTTGCCGGGGTCGCGCTGTCGGCCCTTGCGGGGGCGGGGACATCGCTGGTCCTGAACCTTTCGCCCAATCCCTTTGCGGCGGCCGAGATCGTGTTCTGGATGATGGGCAGCCTTGCCGACCGGTCGATGACCCATGTGGCGCTGGCCGTTCCGTTTATCGTCATCGGTGGCGGGCTGCTCTTGACCATGGGTCGCGGCCTTGATGCCCTGACGCTGGGTGAGGATGTGGCCGAGAGCATGGGCCTGTCGCTGCGCCGCCTGCGGCTGGTGCTGACGGCGGGCACGGCGATGGCGGTCGGCGCCTCGGTTGCCGTGGCGGGGGCCGTGGGCTTTGTCGGGCTGGTGGTGCCGCATGTCCTGCGGCCCTTGGTGGGGGCGCGGCCCTCGCGCCTCTTGCCGGCCTCGATGCTGGGCGGGGCGGCGGTGGTGCTGGCCGCCGATATCGCCGTGCGGCTGATCGCCCCGGATCGTGACCTGAAGCTGGGCGTGCTGACGGCGATTGTCGGGGCGCCCTTCTTCCTGCATCTGATCTGGCGGATGCGGAGGGTCGAGGCATGAGCCTGCTTGCGTTGGAAAATCTGACGGTTCGGCGTGGCGAATGCCCGGTGGTCGATGCCGTCAGCCTGACCGTCGCACCGGGAGAGTTTGTCGGCCTGCTGGGCCCCAATGGTGCGGGCAAGACCACGCTGCTCCGCGCCGCGCTGGGGCTGTTGCCGCATGAGGGCCACTCGAACCTCTCGGCGCTGACGCCGCGCGCCCGGGCGCGGGCGGTGGCCTTCCTGCCGCAGGGGCGCGAAATTGCCTGGCCGGTGCGGGTCGAGGAACTGGTGGGTCTGGCCGAGGGCGGGGCGGGGGCGACAGAACGCGCCTTGGCGCGGATGGGCCTGACCGGCTACCGCGACCGCCGCGCGACCGAGCTGTCGGGGGGCGAGCAGGCGCGGGGGCTGATCGCGCGGGCCTTGGCACAGGATACGCCGCTGCTCCTTGCCGATGGGCCGGCGGCGGGGCTGGACCCCGAGGCGCAGATCCGCACCATGTCGGTCTTTGCCGATCTGGCGGCCGAGGGGCGGGCGGTTGTCGCCTCGATTCATGATCTGGGGATGGCGGCGCGGCACTGTACGCGGCTGGTGCTGATGCACCGGGGGGCCAAGGTTGCCGATGGGCCCGCCCGCGAGGTGCTGAGCGAGGGCAATCTGGCCGAGGTTTTTGGGGTGCGCGGCTATCATGCGGAAACGCCCGAGGGGCCGGTGTTTCAGCCACTGGGGGTGGTCCGGTGATCGGGCTGCGGCTGGAGCGGCCCTGGCTGATCGCCGATCTGGCCGCGCCGATGCGCTGCCTGAGCTGGGCGCCGTATGGGGCGGGATACCGCATGGCGGATCAGGTGATCTGGCGCGAGGTGCGCAATGCCGATCTGGTGCCGGGTTTCGATGCCGAGGGCTGGTTTGCCGAGGAAATGGCACGGTTTCCCGGCGCGGTCGGCATGATGACAAGCCGCGACATTGCCACCTATGCCATGGCGCGGGCCGAGTCGGGGGAGGGGGCCGGGCGTGTCCGTGCGCAATGCGTGGCGACCGTCGGTCTGACCAATGGTGAGGCGGTGGGGCGCCGGCGCGTCTTTGGCACCAAGGATTTCGGGACGATCAATGTGCTGGTCGCGACCGATGCGGCGCTGAGCGAGACGGCGCAGCTTGAGGCACTCAGCATCGCGGTACAGGCGCGCACGGCGGCGGTAATCGAGGCAGGGCATGACGTCCCAACTGGCCGCGTTACCGGCACGGGAACGGATTGTCTGGTGTTGGCCTGTCTGCCGGGAGAAGGGCGCTATGCGGGCCTGCATACGCCGGTGGGTGAGGCGATTGGTGCCGCCGTGAAATCCGCCGTGGCGGCAGGGGCACGCGATTGGCAGGCCTGGTACGCGGGCAAGCTGGCCGAGGCGGCTGCAAAGAGGGCGCGATGAGCTATAATCGTATCATCTGCCTGACCGAAGAGACGGTCGAGACGCTGTATATGTTGGGTCAAGAGCATCGGATTGCCGGGGTGACGGGCTATGCCGTGCGCCCGGCACGGGTGCGGCGCGAAAAGCCGCGGGTGGGGGCATTCACCTCGGCCGATACCGCCAAGATACTGGAATTGCGCCCGGATCTGGTGCTGTGCTTTTCCGATTTGCAGGCCGAGATTGCCGCCGATCTGATCCGCTCAGGCGTAGAGGTTCATGCCTTCAATCAGCGCGATGTG
>CALLZQ010000348.1 GCA_937858255.1 uncultured Tabrizicola sp. | reverse complement strand
GCGGGGCATCTGATCGCGGGGCTGGACGGGCTGACACCGGCGCAGAGCGGCGGGTTTTTTGATTGGCGCGGGCAGGAAATCCCATGGTAGCGCCCCGGCTGATCCTGATCCTCGGCGATCAGCTCTCGCCGGGCGTCGCCGCGCTGCACGTCGCCGATAAGGCCCGCGACCTGGTGGTGATGGCAGAAGTGACGGATGAGGCACGCTATGTGCCCCACCACCCGCAAAAGATTGCGCTTGTCCTCTCGGCCATGCGCCATTTCGCGGAAGAATTGCGCGCTGCGGGGTGGCAGGTCGCCTATACCGCCCTTGATGACCCTGAAAACACGCAGTCGATCACGGGCGAGTTGCTGCGCCGGGCCGAGGGGGCAGGCGCGGTCGAGGTCATCGCCACACGCCCCGGCGAATGGCGGTTGATTTCTGCGCTGGAGTCGCTCCCCCTGCCGGTCACGCTGTTGGAGGATGACCGCTTTCTCTGCTCGACCGCCGAATTCGCGGCCTGGGCACAGGGGCGCAAACAATGGCGGATGGAGTGGTTCTACCGTGAAATGCGGCGCAAGACCGGGCTGTTGATGGAGGGCGATGCGCCGGCCGGTGGCAAATGGAATTACGATGCCGAGAACCGGCGCCCGGCCACCCAGGATTTGTTCCGCCCCGCCCCACCCCGCTTTGCCCCTGATGCGATCACCCAAGAGGTGCTGGCGCTGGTCGAGGCGCGGTTCTCGGGGCATTTCGGGCGGCTGCCTCCCTTTGGCTGGCCCGTCCCGCGGGCCGAGGCGCTGCGGGGGCTGGATCACTTCATCACCCATGCGCTGCCGCGCTTTGGTGATGAGCAGGATGCGATGTTGCGGGGGGATCCCTTTCTCAGCCACTCGCTGCTCTCGACCAGTCTCAACCTTGGCCTTCTGGGCTGGCGCGAGGTCTGCGCGGCGGCCGAGGCCGAGTGGCAGTCGGGCCGCGCGCCGCTGAACGCGGTCGAGGGATTTATCCGCCAGATCATCGGCTGGCGCGAATATGTGCGGGGGGTCTATTTCCATCAGGGGCCGGATTATGTGCACCGGAATGCCCTGAAGGCCGCGCGCGATCTGCCACCGCTGTATTGGGGGGCGCCGACGCGGATGGAGTGCCTGTCGCAGGCAGTGGGGCAGACCCGCGATCTGGCCTATGCCCACCACATCCAGCGGCTGATGGTGACGGGGCTGTTTGCGCTGCTGGCAGGGGTGGCGCCGGGGCAGGTGCACAAATGGTATCTGGCGGTCTATGCCGATGCCTTTGAATGGGTCGAGGCGCCAAACACCGTGGGGATGAGCCAATATGCCGATGGCGGGCTGCTGGCGTCCAAGCCCTATGCGGCCTCGGGCGCCTATATCGACCGGATGTCGGATTACTGCGGTACCTGCGCCTATCGTCCCGACCGGCGCAGCGGGGCAGGGGCCTGCCCGTTCAACCTGCTCTATTGGGATTTTCTGGCCCGCCATGACGATACCCTGCGGGGCAATCCACGCATGGCGATGTCTTATCGCAATCTCGACCGGATTGCTGCGGATGAGTTGGCCCGTATCCGCAGGCAGGCCGCCGATTTTCTGGCCCGGCTGGACAGGGCAGAGGTCGTCTAGGCCTCAGTTCCCTTGCGTGGCGGGGGCCTGCCCCTCGGCGGGCGCGGCTTCGGGCGCGGGGGAGGGGGCGGTCAGGATACCGCTTTTCCAGATGCCCTCGGCAACCTGGCCGCTGATATAGGTCAGCTTGCCCTGTCCTTCGCGACGGCCCGCCACAAATCCGCCCTCATAACGGTCGCCGTTGGGATAGGTGGCGATGCCCTGTCCCTCAATCTCGCCGCCCTTCCAGTCGCCTTCGTATTTGAAGCCGTCGGCCATGGTGATGCTGCCCTTGCCCTCGCGCAGGCCATTCACGAAATCGCCGGTATAGACCGTGCCATCGGCATAGGTGGCGGTGCCCTGACCCTGACGCTGGCCTTTGACCCAATCGCCCTCATAGCGATAGCCGTCGGGCTGGGTCATCGTGCCCTTGCCCTGCAATTCGGCGCCGACAAAGGCGCCGGAATAGACCGCGCCGCCGGGATAGGTGGCGGTGCCCTCACCCTCAATCGCGCCGGCCTTCCACTGGCCCTCATAGCTCGACCCGTCGGGATAGGTGATCTTGCCGATGCCCTCGGCCTGATCGGCGACGACATCGCCCGCATAGACCGAGCCATCGGCGAAGGTGATGGTGCCCTTGCCGTTCAGATGCCCGGCCACCCAGTCGCCGTCAAAGATTGCCCCGTCCTTGGCGCGGAAAACCCCCTTGCCCTGCCGCATATCGGCGGCGAACTCGCCCTCATAGACATCGCCATTGGCATGGCTCATCTTGCCCTGACCCTGCCGCAGCCCCTCGGCAAAGGCGCCTTCATAGACATCGCCATTGGGCTGGGTCAGCTTGCCCTGACCATTGATCTGCCCGCCCGCCCAGTCGCCGACATAGGTCAGCCCGTCGGGCATGGTCAGCGTGCCTTGCCCCTCACGGATATTGGCCTTGAAGGCGCCGTCATAAACCGTGCCATCGGCATAGGTGATGCGGCCCTGTCCCTCGCGCTGACCCTCGACCCAGGCGCCCTCATAGACCGAGCCGTTGGTGCCGGTCATCTTGCCCTGACCGTGATGCTTGCCGTCGAGGAAGGCCCCCTCATAGACCGAGCCATCGGGATAGCGGGCAACGCCCGCGCCGGTCATCTTGCCGCCGGTCCAGTCGCCCTCATAGCTGCCGCCATTGGCATAGGTGATCTTGCCGCGCCCCTCGGGCTTGCCGGCGGCGAACTGCCCTTCATAGAGCGAGCCATTGGGATAGCGCGCCACGCCATTGCCGCGAATCTCGCCATCGACCCAGTCGCCTGAATAGGAATAGCCATTGGGCAGGGTATAAGTGCCGGTGCCATGCTGGCGCCCGTCCTTGAACGTCCCCTCATAAAACGAGCCGTCATCGTATTGCTTGGCGATCACCTCGCCATCCTGCGCAAGGGCTAGCCCCGGCAGGCCCAGCCCGACAGCGATGAGTGCTGCCCCGATCAGGTGTTTCGCAGATGGCCGCATGGATCGTCCCTTTGACTCTTAACCGGGCAAGCCTAGCCGCCCGGCCCCGCCCTGACAAGCGCGGGGCGGCGTCATCGGGCCTGCCTTTGGGCGCAGATCACCGACCTGTGGCGGGGCCGTGATGCCTTTGGCTTTCCCTTTCGCGGCAACCTGCTAGAACCCAAGGGATTGTGTCGCAAAGTACAGGTCCCGCCATGGCCAGAACCCTCCGCCTCACCCTTGCCCAGTTGAACCCCACGGTAGGCGCGCTGGAGGGCAATGCCGCCAAGGCCCGCGCCGCATGGCAGGCCGGGCGCGATGCCGGCGCCGATCTGGTGGCGCTGCCCGAGATGTTCATCACCGGCTATCAGACGCAGGATCTGATCCTGAAACCCGCCTTTGTGCAGGCGGCCATCGCCGCCATTGAGCAACTGGCCCGCGACTGTGCCGATGGCCCGGCCCTGGCCATTGGCGGCCCGGCGCTGGAGGGGCTAAAGCTCTATAACGCCTATTACATCCTTCAGGGCGGCAAGGTGACGGCGCGGGTGTTCAAGCATCACCTGCCGAACGATGCGGTTTTCGATGAAAAGCGGGTGTTCTCGCCCGCCGATGTGCATGGCCCCTATATCGTCAACGGGGTGCGCATCGGATCGCCCATCTGCGAGGATGCCTGGCACCCCGATGTCGCGGAAACGCTTGCCGAAACCGGTGCCGAGATTTTGCTGGTTCCGAACGGCTCCCCCTATCACCGCGGCAAGCCCAATTTGCGGCTGAACCTGATGGTGTCCCGCGTGATCGAGACCGGGCTGCCCCTGGTTTATCTGAACATGGTGGGCGGGCAGGACGATCAGGTGTTTGACGGCTCCTCGATGGTCCTGAACCCCGGCGGGCATCTGGCGGTGCAGATGCCGCAGTTCGAGGAAAACCTGACCCACGTCACCTTTACCGAAACCGATGAGGGCTGGCGGGCCGAGCCGGGCCAGATCGCGCCGATCCCGCCGATTGGCGGGGCGGATTACCGCGCCTGTGTGCTGTCGGTGGCGGATTATTTCGCCAAGACCGGGTTCAAGAAGGCGGTGCTGGGTCTGTCGGGCGGCATCGATTCCGCGATTGTGGCGGCGATTGCCTCTGATGCCTTGGGGCCGGAAAATGTGCGCTGCGTGATGCTGCCCAGCGAATTTACCAGCCAGCATTCGCTGGAAGATGCCGAGAAATGCGCCCGCGCGCTGGGCTGCCGGCTGGATACCGTGCCGATTACCTCGGCGCAAAGGGCGGTGGGCGAAACCCTTGCGCCCCTCTTTGCGGGCACCGAAGAGGGCATCACCGAGGAAAACATCCAGAGCCGTCTGCGCGGCCTGATGCTGATGGCGCTGTCGAACAAATTCGGTGAGATGCTGCTGACCACTGGCAACAAGTCGGAAATGGCCGTGGGCTATTGCACGATCTATGGCGACATGAACGGCGGCTATAACCCGGTCAAGGACATGTACAAGACCCGGATGTTCCTGACCGCCCGCTGGCGCAATGAAAACCACCGCGCCTGGATGAAGGGCCCGGCGGGCGAGGTGATCCCCGAGCGGATCATCACCAAACCGCCAAGCGCCGAATTGCGCGCCAAC
>CALLZQ010000347.1 GCA_937858255.1 uncultured Tabrizicola sp. | reverse complement strand
ACCAGGCGAATGGCGCGTGGGATCTGGTCTTTGGCGGCAAGGTCTACCGCACTGTGCAAGCGCGCGATCTGTGGAACAAGATCATGCGCAACACCTATGATTTCGCCGAACCTGGGGTGATTTTCATCGACCGTATCAATGCGATGAACAATCTGGGTTATTGCGAGACCATCGCCGCCACCAACCCTTGCGGCGAGCAACCGCTGCCGCCCTATGGCGCTTGCCTCTTGGGCAGCATCAACCTGCCGACGCTGGTCTCGGATGCTTTCACGGCGCAGGCCGCGCTGGACCCGGCGGCGCTGGACGATCTGGTGCGCACGGCGGTGCGGATGATGGACAATGTGGTCGATGCCAGCCGCTTCCCCCTGCCCCAACAGGCCGCCGAGGCGCAGGCCAAGCGCCGGATCGGCCTTGGCGTCACCGGGCTGGCCGATGCGCTGTTGATGGTCGGCCTGCGTTATGGCAGCCCCGAGGCGGCGCAGCAGACTGAGGACTGGATGAAGGCGATTGCCCGGGCGGCCTATCTGGCCTCGGTCGATCTGGCGCGTGAAAAGGGCGCCTTCCCGCTGTTCGATGCCGAAAAGTTCCTCGCCTCGGGCGCGATGGCGGCGATGGATGCCGATGTGCGCGAGGCGATCCGCACCCACGGTATCCGCAATGCCCTGCTGACCTCGATTGCGCCCACCGGCACCATCAGCCTTTACGCCGGCAATGTCTCTTCCGGGATCGAGCCGGTCTTTGCCTATGCCTATACGCGCAAGGTGCTGCAAAAAGACGGCTCACGCACCGAGGAAGAGGTCGTCGATTACGCCGTGCGGCTGTGGCGCGAAAAGATGGGCGATGCCCCCCTGCCCGACTACTTCGTGAATGCCCAGACGCTGCCGCCGCTCGACCATGTGCGGATGCAGGCCGCGGCGCAGAAATGGGTCGATTCCTCGATCTCGAAAACCATCAACTGCCCCGAGGACATCAGCTTTGAAGATTTCAAAGAGGTATATATGGCGGCTTGGGATCAGGGCTGCAAAGGCTGCACCACCTATCGCCCGAATGACGTGACCGGCTCGGTCCTGACGGTGTCGGAATCCTCGGACAAGACCCCTTCCGAGGCGCCCGCCACCGCCTCTACCGAGGGCGAGGTGGTTTACCTCTCCGAACCGCTCGACCGCCCGGCGGCGCTGGAGGGCCAGACCTACAAGCTGAAATGGCCGGGGTCGGAACATGCACTTTATATCACCATCAACGACATCGTGATCGCCGGCCATCGGCGCCCGTTTGAGGTCTTCATCAACTCCAAGAACATGGAGCATTACGCCTGGACAGTGGCGCTGACGCGGATGATCTCGGCAGTGTTCCGGCGCGGGGGGGATATTTCCTTTGTCGTCGAGGAACTGAAGGCCGTGTTCGATCCGCGCGGCGGGGCCTGGATGGACCGCAAATATATCCCCTCAATCCTGGCCGCGATTGGCGGCGTGATCGAGCGCCACCTGATCGAGATCGGGTTTATCGAAGGCGAAGGCATGGGGCTGAAGATGGACCCCAAGGCCGAGGTCGTCGCCATCGGCGGCAATCGCGGCAAGGCTTGCCCCTCGTGCGGCAGCTACGACCTGCGCATGGTCGAGGGATGCATGACCTGCGCAAGCTGCGGCCATTCGAAATGCGGCTGATGTAGGGGGTGACTGGTGGAGCAGAGGGGGATCGAACCCCTGACCTCG
>CALLZQ010000346.1 GCA_937858255.1 uncultured Tabrizicola sp. | reverse complement strand
GTGACCTGATGCCTAAAACCGCGTTTCCTTCCCGAGCTAGGACGTTATCGCTGACGACGCAAGCGGGCTTTCCGTAGATCCGCATCAGCGCATCCAGCATCTCGGGCTACACGGGCGCCCGAGATGCTGGTGTCGGCGATCAGGCACAGGTTCTCCCTGCAGCAATCGTCGATCACCGCCAGAATGCGGAACTTGCGCGAGGCGCCAAAGCTGTCGGCCAAAAAGTCGAGCGACCAGCGGGCGTTGGGATGCGCCGCCTCCGGCATCGGCGTGCGTGACCCACGGGCCCGCTTGCGCCCGCGCCGTCGCTTCACCGACAGTCCCTCCTCTCGGTAGAGCCGATAGAGCTTCTTGTGGTTCATGATCATTCCCTTGCGCTCGAGCAGAATGCCGATCCGGCGATAACCGAACCGGCGCCGCTTCCCGGCGATCTCCTTCACCTCCTCGCGGATCTCTGGACAGTCCGGCGGG
This sequence comes from uncultured Tabrizicola sp., assembly GCA_937858255.1. Lineage (GTDB taxonomy): Bacteria > Pseudomonadota > Alphaproteobacteria > Rhodobacterales > Rhodobacteraceae > Pseudotabrizicola. The sequence goes on along the minus strand of CALLZQ010000346.1, from coordinate 17,553 downwards.
CGAGTGCGCCGGACCGTCTTGGGATCGACACCGACAAGCTGGCAGGCCCGCCTCCTGCTCCTTGAGCATCCCGATTATCTGCGTCTCGGTGAAACGGCTTTTCCTCATTTGTCTGCTCCTTCGCGGTTCAGCAGACTCTACATCGGACTGAGGGATCTCGCGGGGGACAGGTCACTTGGCGTATCTCGAACACGCTGGAGCAAACTTCTGCGTCGAGGTGCTGAACGAGGCGATCCACAAGTTCGGCCGGCCCGAGATCGTGAACACAGATAGTCATACGGGTGATATCAGTTCCGGGATGGTTGTAAGCGCCGTGTTGACCCCACCTTCCTGCTGAACTTGTAAGCTGCGATGCGCCCCCGTGTGGAGATTCGCACGGGAGGCGTCAGTGGGTGTCCATCGGGAGCGCAGCATGGAGGCCGCTGGGTTTGTGGAGCTGCTGGCGGCGCCTGCAGCCAAGCGTCGATGGTCTGACGAGGCGAAGGGCCGGATGGTGGCGGAGACGCTTGTGCAAGGACCCGTTCACCGGGACGGTCTTCGTGTTCAAGGCCAGGAAGGCGGATCGTCTGAAACTGCTCTACTGGGACGGCACGGGTCTGATGATGGCTTACAAGCGGCTGGAAGAACACAGCTTCACCTGGCCCGCCGTCAAGGACGGGCTGATGCTGATGAACCATGCCGAGTTCGAGGCGCTGTTTGCAGGGCTCGACTGACGGCGGGTTCGGGCCATCGGGGCGAGGGCTCCCGAAGCGGTGGAATGACGTGATCTGCCCTGCGGCAGGATGACTCGGTCTGTGCTTTCGGAGGGCATCGGAAAGGCCGAGGTGGTAGACCCACGCCATGCCGAAGGCCACTGATCTGCTTGAAGAAATTGCTGCGCTGAAGGCGATGCTGATCGCCGCAGACGCGCGCGACCAGCGCAAGGACGAACGGATCGCGCGGCTGGAAAAGCTGATCGCGGCCTTCAAGCAGGCGGCCTTCGGACGACGATCGGAGAAGAGCGATTCGGACCAGTTCGAACTGGCGCTGGAAGATCTGGAAACGGCCATGGCCGTGATCCATGCCGAAGAGGACGCCGAGGATCGGGCGACCAAGGGCCCCGTGAAACCGCGTGCTGCCAATCGCGGATCGCTGCCGAAACACCTGCCGCACAACGAAGAGATCATTGAGCCGGGCGGCCTGACCTGCGCCTGCAGCGGCTCTCTGCACTGTATCGGCGAGGACGTCTCGGAACGGCTCGATATCGTCCCCGCCCAGTTCCGCGTCATCGTGACTCGCCGACCGAAGTATGCCTGCCGGTCTTGCACCGACTGCGTGGCCCAAACCCCCGCACCGGCGCGGCTGATCCCGGGAGGGATGCCCACCGAGGCCACAGTCGCCCATGTGATGGTTAGCAAGTATGACGATCACCTGCCGCTCTACCGCCAGGCCCAGATCTACAGCCGTCAGGGCGTCGATCTCGACCGCTCCACCCTTGCCGATTGGGTGGGCCGCGCCGACTTCGAACTCCGCCCAGTCCATGAGGCGTTGATGGCGGATCTGAAGCGGTCAACCATCAACGCCTCATGGACGAGAGACGCGCCCAGGTCCTCGATCCGGGGGCACGGAAGACGAAGACCGGATACCTCTGGGCGCTGGCCCGCGACGACCGACCTTGGGCGGACCTCACCACCGGGTGTGGTCTTCACTTGTGCCCCCGGTTGTGGCGGGCAGTATGCCGAGCGGATATTGCATGGCTTTGACGGCATCCTGCAGGTGGATGGATATGCCGGATACAACAGCCTGATCGCTGCGGACATAATCGGTCCGGGCATCCATCTCGCCTATTGCTGGGCCCATGCCCGCCGCAAGCTGATCGAGATCACCCGCACCGGTGCCGTACCGATTGACGAGGAGGGCGTGGCCCTCATCCGCGATCTCTACGCCACCGAGGCCGAAATTCGCGGCAGTGACCCCGTCACCCGACTGGCCGTCTGGCAGGATCTCTCCGCCCCGATCATCGCTCGCATCGACGACTGGCTGGCCCACCTCCGTGCCCGTGCGTCGGCAAAATCGCCCTTGGGCGAGGCGCTCGCCTACATCGCCATGAACCGCAAGAATGCTCTCTTCGCGGGCCACGACGCCGGAGCCGAGAACTGGGCCGTCATCGCCTCGTTGACCGAGACCTGCAAAATGAACAGTATCGATCCCGACGCCTGGCTGTCCGCCATGCTCACAGCTATCGTCCAAGGCCACAAGCAGAGCCAGATCCACGATCTGCTCCCGTGGAATTACGCCATCACCGTGTGATCGGGACACCGCTTACGGATGGTTGGACTCAAACATCGATCGACTATTCGCTGGCTGGTGCCGCATGGTTTCCCGGCGCGATCTGACTCTCACTCCGATCGACCTGACACGTGTCTTTCCCTAGACCTGTCGATCATCCGGGAACGTCTTGCGGCCAGCTTGTCTCAGTGATGCTGCCGTGACCCAAGAAGGGCCTGATCATCCGGTCTCATGGTTGTCCTTTCCCTGCATTCGTTGAGGCGATGCTTGTTCTCTTGCCGCAGGGCAGGATGAGAAAATGGTCGAAAACCAAGAAACACCTCACGTCGTCGGAGGCGCAGACAGACACCCACAAGGATTTACATGCTGCTGCTGTCGTAGACCAATACGACCATGTGCTCGGCACCGAGTGCTTTCCCACGACCCGTGATGGCTATCGCTTGATGTTGATCTGGGTGCGGTTTTTCGGGAATCTGCAATGCGTCGGCATCGAATGTTCCGGCAGCTATGGCGCAGGGTTGCTGCGCTATTTGCAGACAGCTGGCGTTGAAGTTCTGGAGGTGGTCACTGCCCCCGACAAACACGAGCGCCGTCGTCGCGGGAAGAACAGCGACTTCGATGCAGCAAGTGCGGGCCGATGCCGCCTTTGCCGAACGGTGCAGTATCACACCTAGGAGCCGTGACGGTATGGTCGAAAGCCCATGTTCAAGTGGTTTGCCGAAAGACAGCCGTTCCGGCGCGCCTCACTTGGGCGACATCTTCAGCGCCGTACTGATCGCACTAACAGAGACGCCGTTCGCTCGTTTCCAGACGATCTGATGGCGCTCCTGATCAGTCAGTCTGCGACGGTGCCCCATGTGAAGTATACGTTCCTATTTCTTGCCAACTTCGTACAAGCCCGCCTTCTCCCAGCATAAGCGGAGAAGGCGGGCTTGTACTCGATGTAGAAAATCGACCTCTGGGGCCGATTTGATGTCCTTTGTAAAATGCAGCGATCAAGGCATTCTTTGCAACGCTTCCCGCGTTCTTTGCACTGTGCATCACGTCCAATGCACGGTGTCTTTCGCGCCCCGCAGTACGTCTTCTGGCAAGCGTCAGATGGCACCTGTTGCCGGCATCTCGCATGGTGCCGGATGCGTCCTGTCCCGCCCGCTGTGTTTTCTGTCCCGTGTGCTAAGCACCGTGCGCCCCGCCTCGGTGACTGCGCATTCTGTCGTGTGCTTGACGCCATCGTGCGCGTAGGTTGGTGGCAAAGTTACATCACGACCGCGTTTGGCCGTTTTTGCAGGAAGCAGCTTCCATGCCGAATGACAGTCTCCTGTTCATCATCGGGATAGCCCGGGAGGGGGGTGAAACTTCGCGCCTTCGTTCCTCGATCAGCGTCGTCGTTGCCGCAGAGCTCCTGACAAAAGAGTGCTGAAACCGCGGACCTGGGATCGCCGCTCCTTTGGACGCGCGCCCGTGCCGTCGGGTGCCACATAGCATTGTCGCCTCGCCTGGGTTTCTGGCCGCCTTCGGGCCGGAACTCGTGCGCGATTTGCCAGAGCCGACTGAGGCAGCAGATTCGCTGACCGGCGGCGCCGGGCCAGACAAGATCCAATCCGGCACGGGCTGGGCGGTGGTGACTGGTGAGCTAGCGAACTAGCGACCTGTGTCTTAGCCAGTGCTGGCGATATAGGCATCGGGGTGGTGCGCGAGGTCATTACTGATTTTACCGGCGGCTTATATGACATCGACATTTGGCCGCAAGGTCCCAGCTTTAACGGCTGCAGACCTTGTCGGTAGGGGTCCAAAATCCTTCTTCCAGTTTGCCGCAGGAGCGGCTCTTGATCGATGACCGAAATGGCGATGGCATTACCGGTTTGGTGATCGAGCTGGCCAGAAAACCGGTGCTGTCGCAGAGATGATTTCCTGCTCTGAGCATCAGCGGCGCCCCGCGTGCCAAAGGATGGGGCGGGAATTTCTGACTTTCCACCGGGCGCGGCTTGTGCCAAGGACCGGGGCGCAGCCTCAGGCCAGAGCCGTGTCCGATCCAAACCCGCGCGTCAGTATCATCGTCCCGGCCCGCAATCATGCGGATTATGTCGAGACGGCGCTGGACAGCGTTCTGGCCCAGACCCATCCCGAAATCGAACTGATCGTCATCGACGATGGATCCGAGGATGAGACGGCGGCGGTGATCGAGCGCTGGCTGGCCCGGCAGGACCGCCCGGTGCGGATCGTGTTTCACCGGCAGGAAAACCGTGGGCTCGGGCCAACGCTGGCGCGGGCGCTGGCGCTGGCCGAGGGCGAATTCGTGCAGTTTCTGGCCAGTGACGATGCGCTGTTTCCGCAGATGACGGCACGGCTGGCGGCGCATCTGGCGGCGGCGGGCCCCGAGGTCGCGGCGGTGGCCTGCGATGGTTATGTATTCGATGCCTGCGGCGGGCCGCATCTGCCCTTCAGCCGGTTGCATCCGGCGCCCCTGGGGCGCGATCTGCACCGTGAGATGATGGTGGGCAACTGGCTGCCGGCGATGGGGCTGATGTATCGGCGCGCGGCGGTGCTGGCCGAGGGCGGGATCGACCCGGCGCTGGCCTATGAGGATTGGGGCCTGCTCTTGGCGCTGACCCGCCGTTACCGGATCGAGCAGATCCCTGACCGGCTGTTCCTCTATCGCCGGCATGGGCGGAATTCCTCGGCCGATCCGGCGCGGATGCGGGCGGCGCTGGCGGGGTTGACGGCGCGCTATCCGCAGATGGCGCGGGTGCGGGCGCTGCGGGCGGCGCTGGCGGCGGGCGATCTGCGGGGCATTCTGGCGGGGCTGCGCCCGGGCAACCTTGATCTCGCCCTGCGTTTCGCGCTGCGCCAGATGCAGGGCTGGCTGGCCGGGCGGCAGGCCCGGGGTGCGGCCCGGTCGCCCAAGGTCGCGGGGGTCGAGATCGGGCCGGGCTGTACGCTCCATCCTTCGGCCCGGCTGGAGGCAGGCCCCGGCCCGCTGATCCTTGGCCCCGGCTGCCATATCGGGGCCGGGGCGCGGCTGATCGCGGGGCCGGGTCTGGTGCTGGGGGCGGATTGTCTGATCGAGGCCGGGGCCATTGTCGGGGGCGCGGCGGCGCCGACCCGGCTGGGCCGGGCCTGCCTGATCGGGGCGGCGGCGCGGGTCGCCCCGGGGGCCGATCTGGGCGAGATCTGCGCGGTCCTGCCCGGGGCCGAGGCGGCGGGCGCCCTGCCCGCGGGCCAGTGGCTGATCCCGCCCCCCCCGGGGCGGGCGGCAGGAGAACCATCGGACGCCATCGGCGGAACTTCGCCCGGTTCCCGGCGGGAAAAGACCTTTTCCGGGGGGTTATCCACAGAAACCCTGCCCTGACGGGGGGCAAACCCCTCGCCTCACCCGCCGTTTTGCAGTTTTACTCGCGGCGCACCCTTCGCCTGGCATGAGGCCGAATCCCAGGAGCTGCCGTGAAACCGATTGTCCGAAGCCTTGTCCTCTTGTTCTGCTGCGGGATGCTCTCTGCCTGCGACCTGCCCAGCGGGGCCGCCCTCAATTCCGAGGTGCTGAAAGAGCGCGATGCCGAGAACCCGGATTTTCAGGTGGTCGAGGTCACGCAGAGCAGCCTGGCGGCGGTCAATGCCTGGCCGCGGGCATCCGCCACCGGCGGGCATGGCTGGATCGGCGCCGCGCGCGGCCCCGACAGCCAGATCATCCGCAGCAACGACCGGGTGACCGTCACCATCTGGGACAATGAGCCGAATTCGCTGCTGACCCCGGTGGGGGCCAAGTCGATCACCATTCCCGAAATCGCCGTCTCGGCGCAGGGCACGATCTTTCTGCCCTATGTCAATGATGTGGTGGTGCGCGGCCAGACCGCCGATCAGGCCCGCGCCAGCCTGCAAACCGCCCTTGCGGCGATCGCGCCTTCGGCGCAGGTGCAGGTCAGCGTGCATCCCGGGCAGGGCAATACCGTCGATGTGGTCTCGGGTGTGACCCGGCCCGGCAGCTATCCGCTGCCCGACCGCAACAGCACCATCCTGTCGATCCTCGCCCAGGCGGGCGGCATGGCGCCGGGGCTGCGCAACCCGCTGGTGCGGCTGATCCGCGACGGCAAGACCTATGAGATCAGTGCCGAGCGGCTGATGGCCGATGCCGGGCAGAACACCACGCTGCGCGGCCGCGACAAGGTGCTGGTCGAAGAGGACCGGCGCTATTTCACCTCGTTCGGCGCCACGGGGACCGAGCGGATCGTACCTTTTGACAAGTCGAGCATCACCGCGCTTGAGGCGATGTCGATGTTGGGCGGCCTGACCGATTCCCGCGCCAATCCCAAGGGCGTGCTGATCCTGCGCGAATATGCCGACAAGCAGTTGCGCCGCGATGGCAAGGGGCCGCAGATGAACCGGGTGGTCTTTACCTTTGACCTGACCTCGGCCGATGGCCTGTTCGCGGCGCGCGGTTTTCAGGTTGCCCATCGTGACACCGTGCTGGCGACCGAATCCCCGGCGGTGCGGGCCAGCGCCATCCTTGGCATCCTCGGCTCGGCCTTCAGCGTGGCCAATGTCGCCAATGATGTTGCCGGGAACTAGGGCCGCCTGACCCGCCGGCTGCCCCCCGGCACAGCCGGGGGACAGATGGTCGATTGCGGCCCCGCCCCCGCCCGGCTATAAGCCGGGATGTTGTCCTCACGATCCTATTCAGAGCCCGGAATGTTGACAGTTTCTGACTTTGCCAGGGAACGGCCCGCCGGTCCGGTCCTGTTGCAACTGCCCCGCCATATGGACGGCCGCGGCTCGCTGGGCGTGATCGAGGCGCAGGATCTGCCCTTTGACATCCGCCGGATCTATTATCTGCATGACGTGCCGATGGGCGCGGTGCGGGGTGAACATGGCCACAAGCGGCTGGAACAGCTGATCCTGTGCATGCATGGTCAGGTCGAGATCATCCTGAATGATGGTCAGCGCCAGTTCCCCTTTACCCTGACCGATGCCAGCACCGGGCTTTACCTGCCGCCCGGCCTGTGGCGGCGGCTGCGCTTTCTGGTGCCCGAGACGGTGGTCTGCGTGCTGGCCTCGCGGCCCTATGAAAAGGACGACTACATCTATGAATACGAGGAATTTCTGGCCTGGGCGCGGGCCCGCCGGGCCGCAGACGGCGCGGGGGAATGAACAAATATGAGCGGGTTCAGCTTTCTCGATGTCGGGTTCACCTATCGCAGCCTCAGGGCCGAGATGGATGCCGCCTATCAGGCGGTGATGGACTCGGGCTATTATATCGGCGGCGCCGCGCTTGAGCGGTTCGAGACCGATTACGCCGCCTGGTGCGGGGCCGGTCATTGCATCGGCATCGGCAACGGGCTCGAGGCCTTGATCCTGCCGCTCAAGGCGCGCGGCATCGGCCCGGGCGATGAGGTGATCGTGCCGGCCAATACCTTCATCGCCACCTGGCTGGCGGTGGCCCAGACCGGGGCGACCATCGTGCCGGTCGATGCCGATCCGGGCACGATGAACATCGATCTCGATGCGGTCGAGCGGGCGATCACCCCGCGCACCCGTGCCATCGTGCCGGTGCATCTTTACGGCGCGCCGGTGCCCTCGGCCCGGCTGCGGGCGCTGGCGGCGGCGCAGGATCTGTTCATCCTCGAAGATGCGGCGCAGGCCCATGGCGGCATGGATGGCAACCGCAAGGTCGGCACGCTGGGCCATGCGGCGGCCTTCAGCTTTTACCCCGGCAAGAACCTCGGCGCCTTTGGCGATGGCGGGGCGCTGGTCACCGATGATGCCGATCTGGCCGAGGCGGTGCGGATGCTGGGCAATTACGGCTCCAAGGTGAAATATCATCACGAGCAGGCGGGCGGCAATTCGCGGCTCGACCCGCTGCAGGCGGCGTTTCTGTCGGTCAAGCTGAACCATCTCGACGCCTGGACGCAGCGCCGGCGCGAGATTGCCGCCGTCTATGACCGGGCGCTGGCCGGTCTGCCGGGGCTGCGCCTGCCCGAAGTGGCGGCCGGGACCGAGCCGGTCTGGCATCTCTACGTTGTCCGCCATCCCCGGCGCGAGGCCTTGCAGGCGGCGCTGGCCGGGCTGGGGGTGCCGACGGCGCTGCATTACCCGATCCCGAACCACCAAAGCGGCGCCTTCAAGGCCGAATTCGGCGATCAGTCCTTCCCGGTGACCGAAGAGATCTGTGCCACCTGCCTCAGCCTGCCGATGGGGCCGCATCTGTCGGTGGCTGACGCCGAAGAGATCGCGGCCCGGGTCGGGCAGGCGCTGCGCGGGATCTGAGCGCGGGATGCGGCAAGAGGGGCAGCAGCCGGAACAGGGCACTCTGGGCAAGGGCGGTAACGGCAGGAACCGCCGCCGCAAGGCCGCGCCCGCCGGGGCGGTCGATCCTGCACCTGTGGCCGTGACGGCAGCGATCCCGCAACAAGCCGCCCCCGTGACAGAGCCCGAGCCGCAGCGTGAACTGTTCCGCATCGGCTTTGACCGCGCCGCGACGCTGCATCTGGTCACGCCCGGGGCCGGGCTGGTGCGCTGGCAATCGGTGCTGTTGCAGATCCTGCGCGATCTGCCGCAGGAACGGCATATCGTGCTGATGACCGGCCCTACGCAGGATGCGCTGGCGCTGTCGCAGATCGCGGCGGCGGGGGGCTTTGCGCTGCAACCCCCGGCGGATCTGGCGGGCGAGGGCGATCTCTGGCGCTGGCTCTCGGGGCGGCTCGACACGCTCTTGCCGCAGCGGGTGATGATCCATGCCGCCGCAGGCGATGCGCTGGCCGAGCGGGCGGCAGAGCATCTGGCGCCGCGGCTGGGGCGGCGGCTCTATCTTCTGCACGGGCAGGGGCCTGAGGGCGGGCTGGTGCCGGGCTTTGCCCGACCTGAACTGGCGGGCGCCACCCATCTGCTGGGCCCCTCGGTGCGTACGGCGGATCTGCGGGGGGCGCTGCGGGCGGCGGGCCATGGGGGCCGGCTGCATCTGGCACGGCTGGGCCTGCCTTTTGACCCGCTGGAAAATCCGGTGGTCGAGGGCGCCGAGGCGCCGGTTGCGCCGGGGGCGGCAGCCGAAGGGCGTGGCACGGGTCTCTTCAAATCGGCGCTGCGGGCGGTGCGGACGAAACTTGCCGCGGTGAGTGAGGCGCCGGCCGGGGTCGGGAAAATCCTGACCACCGCCAGTGCCGCCATGCCCGAGGAACTGGACCGCCCCGGCCCGGATTGGCTGGCCGATCTGATCCTGTCGCTGGTCGAGGCGACGGGCGGGCGCCATATCCATGTCGGCCCGATTGACCCCCGGCTCTGGCATGCGGTGCAGTTGCGGCTGAAAGAGGCCGATCTGCCGCCCGAGCGGGTGGTCTTTACCGGCCCCGAGGCCTCGGTCGCCAATGCCTTGCGCCATCACCGGGTCGATCTGTTTCTGGGCAGCCTGCCGGGGCTGGTGCACTGCATGGGGCTGGCGGGCGCGGCCTGGGCCGGGATTGCCATCGCGCGCCATACCGGTGCGGGCGAGGCCGGTATCGGCCCGGATCTGACGCTCGACTGGCAGGATCCGGCCGATCTTTGTGCCCGGTTGCAAGCGGCGCCCGACCTGCGCCCCTTGGCCGAGGCGTCGCAACACTGGCACAGCCGCCGCGCCAGTGCCGCCCGTTTCCGCCGCCGGCTGATGGCGATCCTTGACGTGACCGAGGGGCGGCTGTCGGCCCCGATCACGCGCGCGGAAAATCTTGCCGCGCTCGAGGCGCTGTTTGATGCCGACTATTACCTCGACCGCTATCCCGATATCGCCCGGGTGGGGATTGATCCCCTGCGCCATTACCGCAAGCATGGCGAGGCCGAGGGCCGCTCGCCCAATCCGCTGTTCCAGCCCTGGCATTACCGGGCACAATTGCCCGAAGGCGCGGTGGGGCCCAAGACCAGCCTGCTGGCGCATTACCTGCTGCGGGGCGAGGCGCGGGGCCTGACCCCGCATCCCTATTTCGTGCCGGCCTCGGCCGCGCCGGATCTGCCACCCCACCCGGTTCAGGCGGGGGGCGAGGATGCCACCGGTGCGGCCCGTGACCGGGCGCTCTCTTCGGTGCTGGCGCGCTATCTGGCCGGGGGGACGGGGATGGTCCGCCCGCATCCGCTGTTTGATCCGGCGCATTATGCCCGCGCCCTTGGCTTTGAGGCCGAGGCCGGGCCGCTCTTGCTGCATTACCTGAAAACCGGCGCCGAAGAGGGGCTGTCGCCCCATCCGCTGATCCGGCCCGAGATGCTGGGCCGCTGGGGCGCGCCCAAACCGCTGGAGGGGTTGCTGTTCTGGCTGGGTCAGCCCGGCGCCCGCCCCGGCGAGCCCAGCCCCGAGCCGCTGTTCGACCCGGCCTATCTCTGCGGCGATGAGGCCGCGCGCTATGCCCGGGCCGCGCCCAACATGCTCTGGGCGCATCTGATCGAGGGCAATCGCGCCGACCGTGGCCCGCATCCGCTGATCGACCCGCGCCATATCGCCGCCCGCCGGCCCGAGGTGCTGGTGGCGGCGCGTCCGGTGCTGCTGGATATGGTCGAGGGGCGGATGGCGCGGATCGACAGTCATCCGCTGATCTCGACCGCCCATCTGACGGCGCAGGCGCCCTGGGCCGGCGACCATCCGACCCGGCATTACCTGTTGCGCGGCACGGATGAAAATCTCGATCCGCATCCCTGGTTCTCGACCGCCTTTTATCTGTCGCAATCCGAAGAGGCCCGGGCCAGCGGCACCAATGCGCTGGTGCATTACCTGATGCGCGGTCAATATGACGGGCTGCTGCCGCATCCCTTCTTTGACGGCAACGATTACTGGCAGCGCTATCTGCGCGGCGCGGCCGAGGGCGCCTCACCGCTGATCGACTATGCCCGGCGCGGGGCCGGGCGGTTCCGCAGCGTGCAGCCGCATGATCCGGCGCCGCGTGCGGCGGCACTGCGCGCGGCCGAGGGGCTGTTCCAACAGGGCGCGGGGCCGCAGGCCAGCCGGCTGGTGGCCGAGGCGCTGCACCCGGCCGAGGCCAGCCCGCATCCGACGCTGTTGACCGAGATCCGCCCGATCCTGCCCGCGCCCCCGGCAGGGGTACAGGGGCAAGAGGTGCTGCCCGCCGGCCATGTGGCGCTGACCCGGGCGGCCATCGTCTCGACCGGCCATGTGGCGCCGCCCCCCCTGACGGCGGAACTGCCGGCGGTGCGGCGGCTGGTCTGGCCGCGGGCGCAGGTGATCGGCGGCGCCGATGGCATCGGCACGGCGGCAGGCGGGCCCGAGGGCGCCTGGTGGCCGCAGGGTCCCGAGACCGGGCCGCTGCCCGGCAGTGCGCTGGCCCAGCTCGGCCCCGAGGCGCTGCGCCCCGACACGCCCCTGGCGGCGCGGCGTGGTGATGCGGTGCTGATCCGCCGCCATGGCCCGGCCCTCGCCTTTGCCGAGGCGATCTTTGCCTGTGGCAGCGGCAGCGACAGCCTTGACCGCTTTCTGATCGAGGTGCTGCCGCGCGCCATTCTGGCGGCAAGGGGCGCGGCGCCGGGCGTGCCGGTGCTGACCGAGGCCGATCTGCCGGCGCAGGCGCGGGCGGCGCTGCGGCTGGCCCTGCCCGATCATCCGGTGCTGGAGCTGCCGCGCGGCATGGTGGCCGAGGTGGCGCGCCTGCATCTGGCCGAGGCGGTCAACCGGCTGGAAGCGCCGCGCGACGACGCGGCGCTGGCTGGCAAGGCGCCACTGCCGGCCCTGCAATTGCATCCCGCCACGCCTGATCTGTTGCGCGGGGCGCTGCGGGTGCCGGCGCTGCCCCATCCGGCGCGGCGGCTGTTCCTTGGCGCCGGGACGGCTTTGCGCCGCCGGCTTCTGAATACCGAAGAGATGACAGCGGCCCTGGCGCGCTGCGGTTTTCTGGCGCGCGATCCCGATGCGCTCGATTTCGCCGAACTGGTGGCGCTGGTGCAGGGCGCCGATGAGATCGTCGCCAGCGATTGCGCGCAACTGGCGGTGCTGGCGCTGGCGCGACCGGGGACAAAGGTCTGGGTGCTGCAAGGCAATGCACCGGGCACCGACCATCACCGCTGGGATACGCTGGGCCGTCTGGCCGGGCTGACCATGGTGGCGGTGCAGGGCTGGCAGGTGCCGGGCAGCGCCGGGCTGCGGGCGCGGCCCGCCGAGGCCCATTTCAACGTGCCGACCCATCTGGTCGCGCCCTTCTTTGAAACCCGCCTGCCGCAGGACCGCAAGGCCGCGGCACTTCTGGACCGTCTTTACGGTTCGGCGTTTGAGGCGGATGTGCTGACGGGGGCCTGGGCGGTTGCCGCGGGGCCGACGCCTGCGGGGTTCGAGGCGCGGCTGGCGCATCTGCGCGGGGCAGCGGCGGCGGCGCTGCTGGCGGCGGATTCCGCTGTGTTAGAGCCGCTTTGGGACCATGGCTTCTTCACCGATTTCGCCCGCAACCTGCGCTCGGGCCTGCCGGTGGTGCAGGATTTCTCCGAGGCGGAACAGGCGCTGATCGCGCGCCTGCGCCCGGCCTTGGCGGCGCTGGCGGCCGGGGATGCGGTCACGGATGAGGATTTCACCGGCGCCACGGGGGCGCGGCGGCTGATCCTGCTGGCGATGCTGTTGATCCCGGCCTGGAGCGCGCCTTTGCCCGAGGCAGCGGTTGACGAGACGGCCCAAGGTGCGGCCCTCTCTGCCCCGGTGCTGGAGCGCTGGATCGCCTGGGCGATGGCGCCGCCGGCGCTGATCCGGGCTGGAGAGGATGCGGCCTGGCTGGCTCATGTCGAGCGGCTGCTCAACTGGCTGGCGGATCGGCTGGACCCGACGACAGAGGCCGGGGCGGCCTTGCCGCCCGCGCTGGCGCTGCGGCTGGCGCGGCTGGCAGGGCGGATCGATCTGGGCCAGCTCTTCCTGATCGACCAGCCGCTGCGCGGCGTGCAGGCCGCGCGCAACCGGATTCTGGAGCGGATTGCGCTGAAAGAGGGGGCGGAACAGGCCGCGCTTCCCACCCCCATTCCGGGCCGCCGGATCCGCATTGGCCTGCTATGCCGGACCTTTGACAAGGGGCCTGACAGCGAGGCGGTGTTGACGTTTTTTGCCGGCTTTGACCCGGCGCGCTATGAGATCTTTGCCTATTCCATCGGGTTCCGCGACCGGGTGGTCAGCAAGGACCCCGCCTTTGACCGCCGCTTTGATGCCGTGGTGCCCCATCGCCGCGACCTGCCGGCCGACCCGGCGGGTATCCGTGCCGCGCTGCTGGCCGACCGGCTGGATGTCTTCCTTTATGCCAATGCCACCACCTATGGCCTTCAGCCGATGGACCTGGCGCTCTATCACCCCGTGGCCCCGCATCAGGCGGTGCTGAACTCGCATGTGCCGATGCCGATGGGCTATCCCTCGTTCCAGGCGGTGCTGACCGGGCGCAGCGACGATCCCGCGCATGAGGTGCCGCAGGCCGATTTCGCCGAGCGGCTGATCCGCTGCCCCGGCCCGGTGATCAACTACCTGACCACGCTCGAGCCGCGGCCCAACCCACCCTTGACCCGCGCCGCGCTGGGGCTGGCGCCGGGGGATGTGGTGCTGATGAATGCCGGCTCCTCGATGAAGCTGCGCCATGAGACGCTGGCGACGATGATGCGGGCGGTGCGGGACATTCCGGACGGGGTGCTGCTGCTGGCGCCCTATAACCCCGGCTGGGCGGCGCGCTCGATGGCCTTTGTCTTCAACCGGCAACTGGCCGAGGTGGCGGCCGAGACCGGGCTCGACCCGGCGCGGATCCGGGTTCTGGGCGAATTGTCAGTGGCCGAGGCCGAGGCGGCACTGGGCTGTGCTGACCTCTACCTCAACCCCTTCCCGCATGGCGGGGCGACGATGACGCATCTGGCGCTGGTCCATGGCGTGCCGCCGGTGACGCTGCGCCGCCGCTCGACCCGCTCGATCGATCAGTTCCTGGTCGAGACCCATGGCTTTGCCGAACTGCTGGCCGACACACCCGAGGATTACATCGCCCTCGCCCGCGCCCTCGGCACCGACCCGGCCCGCCGCGCCGAAATCAAGGCCCGCCTGAAGGCCGCCGCCAAAAACCCGGCCTTCGTCAACAACCCCGACTTCTCGAAAAACATGCAACAGGCCATCGAGGCGCTGTTGCACCAAGGCCACCCCTTGTAGCCGAAAATCCCTTCACTTGGCGCCGGGGGGCTGGCAAGGTCCCGCGATGCGCTATCGCTCGGATCTGGCCCTGCCCGCAGACACAGGCTAAAGGGGGGCCATTACAAGAGCCCGGTAACAGATTTGGAGCGACCGAATGACCACAGCGACGGGACCCATGAAAGTGATCTTCGTGGGGGGCGCGCCCCGCTCGGGGACCAGTGTGACCCATGCGCTGCTCTGCACCGCCCCGTCCTGCAACGAATACCATCAGGAAATCAGCTTTGTCCGGCCGCTGTTTGAATCCTATGCCGTCGGCATGGAGCATTGGGAGGGCCATACCTCGGGCTTTTTCCAGGTGCCGGAACATCTGAAACTGCATGTGCGCAAGCTGGTGCAGCAATCGATGCATTACGTCTGGCGGGTGCTGAAACAGCCCAAGGTGATGTGCGTCAAGGATCCGCTGCTGACCAAGAATTTCGTCGCGGTCAAGGCGGTGCTGGAATGGCCGAGCCAGTTCGTCACCGTGCTGCGCCATCCCCATGATGTGATCCGCTCGCAGCAAGAGGTCTATGCCCGGGCGGGCGTGGTGATGGATGAGGTCGAGGTCTACCGGCTGGCCGAGGAATATATGCTGAGCTATGCCCATGTCGACGACCCCGACATGGCCGGCAGCGTGTTCCATTTCCGCTATGAGGATCTGGGCCATGACTGGCTGACCGATCAGTTGCGCGCCTTTACCGGCATGGGCGGCATCGATCCGGCGAAAATCTGGAACCAGGGATCCTATGTGCCCACCGAGCAGCAAAAGGCCGACCCGTTCTATTCGCCGAAATATCACGGGGCGATCGACACGACGCGCCGGCTCGACCCGCTGTCGCCCGAGTTTCAGGCCATCGTCAACAATTTCTGCGCGCCCCTGATGGAGCGTTGCGGCTACAATCCTGACGGAACTGTGGAAAGCTGGTGACGGCCCCGGGCCGGATCGGCACAAGCCGGGGCAAATGCCCAAGGCCCGCCACCGTTTCCTAAGCAGAGGTTAAGCACGGATTTCTATCCCTGAACCCAGCACGGGGGTGCTGGGAAAAGGGGTTCTTGCATGGTGGGTCTTCGCCAGGCGACCGCATTCGCGGGCCGCAGCGACATGCCGCTTGCCACAGTGTCGGATCTGCTGCTGACCAGGGCGGGGCAGCTTTATGTGGTGACCCGCAGCGATGGCGGTTTCTGGCTGCTGGACGCCGGGGCGGCGGGGGCGGCGCCGGTCTTGCTGGGGCAGGCGGCCTATCGCTCGGTCGCGCCGATGGTGGGACAGGCGCCGGCGGCCACCATCCTGCCGATGTCGGGGGGCGGGGGGCTGTTGTTGCCCTCAGGCATGAATGGCAGCCCCGGCTCGGCCTATGGGCTGGCGGCGGATGGCAGCTTTGGCAATTACGCCCGATGGGATTCCGCCACCGGCCTGCCCGCCGATCTGGCGCTGGCCGCGGCGATCGACGGGGCGACGGGGCCGGCGCTGGTGGGGGTGCGCGGCGATGGCAGCCTGTTCACCGGCACCCTGGTCGAGGGGCGGCGGCTGTCGATGACCGGCCCGGCCGAGGCCCTGCCACAGGTGGGCGGTGCGGTCAGCGCGCTCGACACGCTGAACCTGGGCGGGCAGACCTATCTTTTCACCGTTTCGGCCGCAGAGCAGTCGCTGGTGGTCTACCGGGTGCTGGAGGATTTGCAACTGACCCGCACCGCCTGGGTCGGGGGGGTGGCCTCGGGCATCGGCTATGCCGATCCTTCGGCGATCAAGGCGGTGATGCTGGCGGGGCAGGCCTATGTGATCGTCGCCGGTTCGGGCAGTTCCTCGCTGAGCGTGTTCTGGCTGGGGCCTGCCGGCGGGCTGGCGGCCACCGATCATCTGATCGACAGCCGTGACAGCCGGTTTCAGGCCATTACCCAGCTTGAGACGGTGACTTTGGGCGGGCAGGTCTTTGTGCTGGCGGCGGGGGCCGATGACGGGATCAGCCTGCTGACCCTGCTGCCGGGGGGGCAGCTTTTGCATCTGGGCTGTCTTGCCGACAGTCTGGGCATGGGGCTTGGCGCGATCAGCGCCATTGCCGCCCGTGCCACGGCGGGCGGTCAGGGGCAGATCTTTGTCGCCAGCAGCCGCGAGGCCGGGCTGACGCAACTGATCCTCGATATCCTGCCGGGGGTGATCGCCCGGGGCGGCGCCGCGGCCACGCTGGCGGGCACGGCGCGCGACGATCTGCTGATGGGCGATGGCGCGGCAGTGCTGATCCAGGGCGGGGCGGGGGATGATATTCTGGTCTCGGGCGGCGGCAGCGGCGCCGCGCAGCGGCTGGAGGGCGGGGCAGGGGCCGATGTCTTTGTCATCCGGGCGGGGACGCGGCTGGTGACGCTGGCCGATTACACCCCCGGCATTGACCGGCTGGATCTGACGCTGTTGCCGATGCTGCGCAGCCTGTCGCAACTGGATGTCACCGCACGGCAGGGCGGGGTCTATCTGCGCTTTGGCGAGACGGTGATCGAGATCCTGACCCATGACGGGCGCGCCCTGTCGCTGGCCGATTTCGATGACGGCAGCCTCTTGCCCGTCAGCCGCTATGCGCCCCAGCCGCCGGAACCGGCGCCGCAGGGCCGGCTGGTGGTGCTGGGCGCGGGCGGTGAGGCCGGCACGGGCGGCGAGGGCGATGACACGATCCGCGGCGGCGCCGGGGCCGATACGCTGCGCGGCCAAGGCGGCAATGACCGGATCGAGGCGGGTGAGGGCAGTGACAATATCGGCGGCGGCGCCGGCAATGACCTGATCTATGGCGGCAATGGCGCCAATGCGATCTGGGGCGGTTATGGCGATGACACGATCGAGGGGGGCAGCGGCAATGACACGATCGACGGCGGCGGCATCGGGCGCAACCGCCTGTTGGGCCATGATGGCCATGATGTGATCCTGGCCGGTGCGGGGGGCGATTTCATCGGCGGCGGCGGCGGCAATGACGTGATCCGCGGCGGCGATGGGTCTGACACCATCTATGGCGGGGCCGGCAATGACAATATCGGCGGCGGGGCGGGGGGCGATCTGATCTATGGCTCGGCCGGGCGCAACATCATCTGGGGCGGCTGGGGCGACGATACTGTCGAGGGCGCCGAGGGGGCCGATACCCTGCTGGGCGGGCCGGGGGATGACCGGCTGG